>JALRIQ010000057.1 GCA_023277325.1 Bacteroidia bacterium
CATTGGATTCTGTTTATTAAGTATTTGTTTTTTGATTGAATGCGAGAAAAATTGACCCCAAACGCTATGAGGTCTTAGGGTGCAGAAACACCAAGACATGCGTATTCCCTACTGCATAAGGCAGTTAGGCGAAAACAAAAAAACAGGGTATCAAATACGGAACTCTCGTATCAAGAGGTAACAAGCTACGGCATCAGCTTGGGTGGCTTGCTTTTTAAGAAAGCTTAATCTGCCATTTAATACATGAGGCTGGATTAATGCGCGTGAGATGAGCGCATTATCAATAAACAAGGTCTCCTCTTCGAGGGTGTTTCTTTCTTCCTCGGTTTCCTCTTCTAATTCAAAGAATAAAGAGGCAAGACCAATAAATTCATGACTGGCTTCGTCTGCATTGCTGATATAAGTCTGGTCATTATGGCCAGAGGATACCTCACTGTTTGACGATGCTAATAAGTATGAAGAATGAAAATCCGGAGCGCTTGGGCTCGCCCAGGTTTGAACGGCGCTGCTCAGTAGAAGTATATTCAGCGCAAGAAAAAGTTTCATCCCTTTTGCCAAGCTCGAGTGAAATACACGGAACACAGCATCTACCGAAGTAAATGATGAAGTGCCTATTTCCGTTTTTTGCTTTTGCATGGATGGAATATGTCTTTCTTCATCTGCAGTGTAAAACCACAGGTTCTCAAAGGGCTACAAATCTACTGCCAAAAAGTTCTTGTGCAAGCTCACTCAAAAGGAACCCGGGAAGCGATGCTCCGACCTAAGGTAATTTCATCTGCATATTCGAGCTCACCACCGATGGCTATTCCGCGTGATAAACTGCTCACTTTCACGCCTAAGCTCTTAAACCTTCTCGATAGATAAAAGCCGGTCGTATCCCCTTCCATGGTGGCACTCAGAGCGACAATAACTTCCCCTACTTCATTCTTTTTGATGCGTTCTTCGATGCTGGCCATGTTCAAATCTTCGGGACCAATTCCATCCATGGGACTAATCAATCCACCAAGAATATGATAGAGACCCCGATACTGAGAAGTATTCTCAATGGCCATCACATCGCGCAGGTCTTCTACCACACACAAGAGGGTTTTGTCTCTTCTTTGGTCTTTGCAGATATTGCATACTTCCTCATCCGAAACATTGCCGCATTCCTTGCATGTTTTAAGCTGGTCCTTCAGGGCAATAATGGCCCCTGAAAGTCCTTGAATATCTTGCTCATTCTGCTTGATAAGATGAAGGACCAAGCGTAAGGCTGTCTTTTTGCCAATTCCTGGGAATCGGGAAAATTCATTTACCGCTTGCTCGATGATGCGTGAGGAAAATTCCATTGCACGAAAATAGCAATAAGGTTTAGGTAAAGGTTGAGAATGAGAATAAGCTTCACAAAAAAACACCTCAACCTCAACCTTGACCTTAACTTTTTTTATCCACTGAGGAAACTATAAAGCACTATTTTGCGTCTTTATAGGAAAGCGACACCATGCCAACAGCAACCACCAATGATATAAGGGTGCATGTGGAAACACAGTATCAAGAGGAACAAAGCGAGCCGCTAAACGACTTGTACTTATTCGCTTATCATATCAGCATTCAAAATAATAGCGAGCATATTATCCAGCTGATGCGCCGTCATTGGTATATTTTTGATTCAAATGGAGAGGCGCGCGAAGTGGAAGGAGAAGGCGTAGTTGGCGTTCAACCTATTCTGCGTCCTGGTGATACCCATACGTATATTTCTGCTTGTAACCTTCGCAGCGATATGGGCAAAATGAGTGGAACCTATTTGTTCGAGCGTTTGGAAAATGGCGAACAATTCGAAGTCACTATCCCAGAGTTCACCTTACTGGTGCCAGTTCGCATGAACTGATCTTCATTCGATACAGAATGTCGCTAAGTCGACAAGTCTATCAACACCCACAATTTTTTGCTTTCCGAATATTTCCGTCTTTGTCGATGTACTCGATGATTTTTCCATTCCTGTACACCTGCATCCATTTCATCTTTCCATGACGGTAGCGGGTTTTACTAACGAGTAGACCGGTTGCATCATACTCTTTAAAGGTGCCATGCCGAAGTCCGTTTTTATAACGTCCGACAAAAATTAAACGGCCTGAATCATTATAGGATTTGTACTTTCCATCCCGGGTGGAATCGTATTTTACTTCAGCAGAAGTGAAGTTTTCGGAATTCGGGTTATAGGAGGATGAGTGGCTTTGAAAGGCAAAAGCCAAAACGGTAGCGAGCGTTAAAAATATGCCAATTAAAGGCCTCATTCAAATTCAATCAGAACCGCGTTCTTCTCGACTTTATCGCCTGCATTTACGCGGATAGATTTTACAACGCCTTCGCCCGGTGATTTAATAACATTCTCCATCTTCATGGCCTCAAGGACCAAAAGTGAATCGCCCTTATTTACTGCGTCGCCGGGAGAAGCAATAAGTTTCAATACCAGACCCGGCATTGGTGCTTTTACCTCATTCACTTTTTTGCTTGCCAGGTCTGCTAAACCAAGACGGCTAAGTAATTGATCCATTTCATCGCTTAAGGCAACGGAAAACGCATTTCCATTGACATTCAGCTGATACGACTTTGTTTCGGCGTCTGAAGATTTAATGCGCACACGATAGGATTTACCCTCTATGATAAGGTGCATGGCCCCTTCTTCCATGCGGAGAGCATCCAACATAAATTCCTTATCGTTGATTTTAACCTGCTTGTCTTTAATCTGCAAGTCAAACTGATTCTTATCGTTTACTTTTGCGCGTATCATAACTCAAATCTATGCTGCGAAGATACATATTCGGATTCTCCCTTGCCCTATTTTGCCTTTCTGCATGTAAAACTGCCAAAACCACAGAAGAAACTGTTGGCCTAGAAGATACCGAAGAAGGTATTTATTTCGAAGTGAATGGTATCGAAGTATATGGAGAAGAGATGGGTGAAGAAGAGGAAACCCTCGATTATGCCGTTGCTCCGGTTTATAAAGGTTCCGCCACGCGTATCATGGATTTGGAGCACACTACTTTAAAAATCCGATTCGACTGGCAAAAGCAAGAGGGTCACGGACAAGCTACCCTGCGTTTGCATGCTTACGCCAAGCCGGTAGATTCCTTTTATATCGATGCAGTAGCGATGGAAATTCACTCGGTTGAAATCCGCGAAAACAATAAAAACACCCCTTGCTCTTATTCGTATAATGGAAAGCAAATTTTGGTTCGCCTGAATAAAACCCATGGACCAAAAGACCTCTTTGAATTGACCATTAGCTATACGGCCAGACCGAATGAAGTAATGAACGAAGGCAGTGAGGCAATCACGGATGCAAAAGGACTTTATTTCATCAATCCCTTAGGCCATGAGCCGAATAAACCCCGTCAAATCTGGACCCAGGGAGAAACAGAAAGCACTTCCGCCTGGCTTCCTACCATTGACGCCCCAAATGAAAAAATGACCCATGACCTCTTCATCACAGTAAACGACACCTTGCAAACCATTGCCAATGGTGAGTTTATGATGAGCAGTCAGGAAGGAAATGGTTTGCGCACCGACCACTGGAAAATGGAAAAACCACATGCTCCTTACCTGGTAGCCATGGTTATTGGACAGTTTCATGTGGTGAAAGATGAGTGGAACGATATTCCAGTCAATTATTATGTCGACAAGCAGTATGCACCAAGTGCCAACCGCATTTTCTCGAATACGCCGGAGATGATTGAGTTTTTCTCCAATAAACTGGAATACCCATATCCATGGCCAAAATACGATCAGGTTGTGGTGGATGATTTTGTTTCTGGAGCGATGGAAAACACGACCATCACCATCCATGGGGATATGCTCAAGCTCGATACACGAGAATTACTTGACCGCGACTATGAAGACGTTATTGCCCATGAGCTTTTTCATCATTGGTTTGGTGATTTAGTGACCTGTGAAGCATGGGGTCAGCTTCCCTTAAATGAATCATTTGCCACCTATGGAGAATACCTGTGGCGCGAATACAAATATGGAAGAGACAATGCCGATGAACACCTCTTCGGTTATTTGCAGCAGTACTTTGTTGAGGCCTATGGCAAGAAGGTAAAAATGATTCGGGATGATTATAGCACCCCCGAAGAAATGTTCGACGCCCACAGTTACCAAAAGGGTGGACTTATCCTGCATATGCTGCGCAAGTATATCGGCGACGAAGCCTTTTTCTCCGGACTGACTCTCTACCTGAAAAAATTCCAATATGGAACTACGGAGATCCATAACCTGCGTCAAGCTTTTGAAGAAACCTCTGGCGAAGACCTGAACTGGTTCTTTAATCAATGGTTCTTTAAAGCCGGTCACCCTAGCTTAGAGGTATACCACAGCTACGAAGAAGTGGGTGGATTCTACACCCTGGAAGTGAATCAAATCCAAGATCTCGCAGAGTTTGGTGCCTACCGCCTGCCTGTTGAAATTCGCTTTCAGTTTGGCGACAGTGTCTATACTGAGCTACTCGACATCCGCAGTTCACAAGAAAGCTACTTTTGGGAAATGCCGGTTAAACCCGACTGGGTAAGTTTTGACGCTCAGAACATGCTACTCGCAAAGGTTCGTGAGGTTAAAACGGTAGACGAATGGCTGGCTCAATTGAAATACAGCAAGCTTTTCAAAGACCGCCAAACTGCCATTTTGCATTTGGATGAAGAGGCAGAAAGCATTGAACTGATTGAAGAAGCCTGTAGCATTGGACTAGCTGATCCATACTATCAAATCCGCAATAAAAGCATGGAATTGATGCGCAAACTTGCTCCAGGCCGTATAGCAGGTTTCCGTCCGATTCTTGTCGATATTGCCGAAAATCATCCGAAATCATCGACCAGAGCGGCGGCATTTAACCTTTTCAGCTATAATCCATTGACTGAATTGGATGGCACTATTCAAAAAGGACTAAATGACTCATCCTACCAAGTGAATGCGGCGGCCTTGTCTCTGTATTACAAGATAAATCCGGAAGCAGCCTCTAAAATTGCTGTGGAATGGGCACATAGTTCCAAATCATCGATTAAATACCAGGCCCTTTCTGTCTTGGCGCAAAGCAAGGAAAACTATGCTTCAAGTTTTGTCGACGCATGGAATTCAGAAACAGGCAGCAAATTCTACCTCGTAGCCATTATTGGTAAATACCTGAAATCAAATAATGATCCAGCGGTGGCGATTGAGTTATTGGATATAGTGAATGGGTTTGAGCCAGAATCCGACAACGACTATTTTACGGTTCTGTTTATCGCTCAATTTAATCAGCAGGTTGAAGGCAAATGGAAAGCTTTGGATGCACAATATGAAGAAGAGCTGAAGGAAAACCCAAGTACGGAAACGGAACAAAAACTGAAAAATGCTCAGCGCGTGCTGGAGCATATCTTGCACCTCTTCTAGGTTATACTCGCTTCTCGGACTACTCGCTTTGATTAGAAGAGGATCCTTCCAAGAACTTCAATAGCTCATCAGTGGAACGATCCAGGATATCGAATACATTTTGAAAGCCTTTTTCCCCTCCATAATAAGGGTCAGGAACATCTGCACCACGTGATTGAATATCGAAATCGCGCATCATCTTTACCTCCGCGATCTCTTCGACAAAGCCTGGCTCCCAAACTTTAACATTTCGGAAATTGCTTTGATCCATAGTAAGAATCAGGTCAAAGTCGACAAAATCTTGTTTGCGGAATGGGCGTGAACGAGAAAGCAGCTTAATGCCATTTCTTTCAGCATTCTCTCTGGTTCTAGGGTCCGCCAGTGATCCCTCATGGAAGGCAGAAGTGCCCGCTGAATCTACTTTGTACTTATGCTCCAATCCTGCAATCTTCAGCTTATCTATAAAAAGTCCTTCAGCCAAAGGAGAGCGGCAAATATTTCCCAGGCATACAAAAAGAATGCGTGTCATGCTCCGAATTTACATGTTCAGACGGAAATAAATACTTTATGCGACGCGTCGTGCTTTGTCATGTTTTGGTAAAAAGTCGCAAAGCAACAAAGCCAGACAACCTCCTGGCCTCGAGATCTGTTTAATAGATAGTTCAATCTGATAAACTTTCACCAAGGGAAGACGGTGATACAAAACCATTAAAGAGAAAGGAGGACTTATTCAATACACAACACATTCAATAAATTTGCGTTTAAGGGCCTTTCTTCGGGAAGGCCTTTTTTGCTTTTAGTTGGGCAAGCCTTCCAATAGCAGCAAATAGGCGTCATGCAAATGATGGGTAAATACCTGATCACTCTTCTTTGGGAAGTGGGTATAATAGTTGGCATCTGGTTGCATTACCACAAAGGTTCCAGTTCTCACATAATGACTGCTCTCTCGATACTCAGGAACCACTAATTCTGGCAAGGCCTCACGAATCATTTTATCTACCATTCCTCCCAGGTATTTCTCATAATTCTTCTGCGCTTTGAAGCTTGGCTTCGTCAGTTTTTTGAAAATACGTTTCATTGCTACTCTGACAGGAAATTTCTGCTTTTTAAAAACCTCATCCACATTGGCAAAAGGATTGGTGGAATTAAAATCACTCACTGTCTGGACAGAGGGCGGTGTTTCTGGAACCCAATCTTCTGGGTTTACAACATTAAACGACCAGCCAAATTGTGTTTTCTGCTCATAGTCGTAAGCAAACTGCAGATTGCCCGGTTTGGGAGCCGCGCTGCAATACGTTTTAAAGCGAGTGTCTTTGGATAACCTTCCTGTAGCTTGCAGATTCATCAGATGCGCTGTAAGCAAGTACGCGATGGCACCTCCCTGGCTATGTCCGATAATCAAGTATTCTTTTGTTCCTGAAGCAATAAGTGAATCAACCTTGGGTAATATTTCCTCGGATAGAACGGCCATACAAACCAACCAACCTGCATGCACAGAGGCCTCAGGGTTATCCGCCAATTGATAGCGAAACGTATCATTTTTGCGCAGCTGCAATTCTCCTTTCGCAGGCACCATGGCCGCATAAAAATTGGCTAGCCAGCTAATCTGCTTTAACGTGGTTCCCCGAATGCTGATGCAGGCCACTCCCCGTTCATCTTGCCAGAGGTCCCATGAATTATCTAAACCAATGGGATTCGATTGATAAAGCATAGAAAAATGCTCGGGCTTCGGGTATTTTGAAGAGTAGAGCGAATCTGCCGCACTTTGCACAGAAACTAGCATGAGTTCTTTGTATTCCTGCTTATCAAAGCCGGGAATCAGGTGCTGCGCCGTAACTTGATTTACAGCAAATAGCACTGCGAAAAGGATAACAAAGGCCTTTAGCAGCTTTTGCGCGTTCAATAGCACTGCGCCTGGGATTAATTCTTTACGCTGCTCCATTTGATAAGCACACCCATGCCAGCACCATAGAGGCTGCTGTTAACTGGGCTAGAAGTGATTCCACAATTTCCTTCACAACCCAAAAAGAACCAATAAGCAAAACCTAATGTAGCGCCAATTCCAACTGCTAATCCCCACTTCAAGCTTTCTTTCATTTTTTCTCTTTTATTAAAGTACTAATCCCGAGCCCCATATAAATCGGGCAGGTCTGCACATAACCGGTTACAAGAAAAATTGCTGCTACGGCAAGTGCAACCCACATCCATACACCAGTAATCATACCAGATACAGACAAAAAAATAAGCGCGATGGCAAGAATCCAGCGCACATAACGGTCGATTAAATGAACATTCTTTTTCATAATAGGAATGAATTGTTACTCAAAGTACGCATCTAATTCCCAAGAATAAAGTGACTTAAATCACAAAATGGGTTTCGGGTTCAAGGTGAAATTAATTTAGACTTTAAATACACTCGCACAATTACTTCGCACTCAACCTCGGTGGTAAAATGAAGCGATGGCGGGATAAGGGGATTAGGAGAAACTAAAATTTCTAGAATTAACAAAAGCTATTCTGCGACAATATCATTAGCCGAGAGAAATAGCAAAAACCCGCCTCTTGCAAACGCGCTACTACTTTTTTAATTCAATATGGTTCCGACCTAAACTTACTTTTCCTTGCGACTCGAGTTGCTTGAGCAAACGTGAAATCACCTCTCTTGAGGAATTTAAATCTTCTGCAATAGCCTGGTGGGTAATCGAAATGGAACTTTGACCCCCTGCCTTTTCCTTCAGGTATTTGATAAGGCGCTGATCAAGTTGGGTAAAGGCGATGCTGTTGAGTACATCGATTAATTCCGCAAAACGCTCACGGAAAGCATTCATCATGAAGCTGCGCCAAGTTCTGAAGCCCATCAGTGTTTCCAATTTTTCTTTCGGAATCATCATCACCTCAGAATCGGTTTCAGCTACTGCACGAATTTTTGATTTCGCTTCGCCATCGCAGCAGGTATAGGTCATTACACAAGACTCGAGGGGCTCAATAAAATACAGGAATAATTCATGGCCATCGTCGTCGGTCTGGCTCACTTTTAATCTTCCATCAAGTACGATTGGAATATGAGTAATAAAGGCGCCTTGATCCAATAATACCTCTCCTTTATCCAGGGAGATAGCAAAGGTTTCATTATCCAGCAGCTCCTGTAATGCGGGCTCAAAATTGCGTCTAAAACTTTCGGGAATCACGGTAGCAAAATACGGATTTTAGGCGGATACATTCATTAGCCCTGAAAGACTAATAGACGTTTAGATGCTCAGACAGCTGGACAATCGGTTTTCATCCCTATACAAAAAAAGCCTCCAGTTACCTGAAAGCTTTCTTCTTGTTTCGTCGGAGTGGCGGGATTCGAACCCACGACCCCTTGCACCCCATGCAAGTACGCTACCGGACTGCGCCACACTCCGAAACTAGGCGCAAATATACGCCAATCGATAAATTGCTTAGCCCTTTTCGATATGCAAAGTTTGTGTTGGGAAGGCGAAATCGCATCCGTTCCTCTCCACAATATGCATGATCTTAAAGTTGATTTCTTCCTTCACGCGAACCATCTTCTCCCAGTCGTTGGAATAGACAAAGAACAAGACCATGATATCCATGGAATAGGCAGAGAAATCTGAAAATGCCACGGTGAAATCATCCTTGGTCTCTTCATGACTTTTTAATACCTCATTAATCTCTTCTATCACTTTTTGAATCTTCTCAGAAGGTGTACCATAGGTCAGGCCTATCATAAATTTAACCCGTCTGAAAGGACTTTGGGTGATATTGTTCAATGGTCCATCGGTAAGGCTTTTGTTCGGCACGGTCAATAAACTCTTGTCTAATGTCCGCACTTTGGTACTCCTAAAACCTACCTTCTCAATCGTTCCGGTGATATTATCAAAGTTCACTGTATCGCCAGCCTGAAAGGGCTTGTCGAGGAAGATGATAAAGGAAGCGAGCAGGTTACTCAAGGTTTCCTGAGCAGCTAAGGCAATCGCCAAACCTCCAATTCCAAGTCCTGCAATGAGCGAGGTGATATTCAGCTTGAATACTGCACTCAAAACAAAGAACAACGCAAAGATGATCACCAATACCTTGATCAAATCCTTCATAAAAAGGATAATCTGATCATCTGACTTATCCTCGGTTTCTTGCGCCCTGTTATAGAGGATCATGATGACATAGTCTACAAAACGCAGAGCCAGCCAAGTGAGTGAAAGAATCATCATGGTGGCATACAGGCGATGCAGAATGTCGCGGGTAGTGGAAATTTGCTCCTTGCTTAAGTCAAGGGCTTCAGGGAAATTAAGTTTGATTAAAGCCAGGTAGAGTGTAATCAATAAAATTACTCCCTGGAATGGCTTAACCAATAAGTTCACAAACTCATCATGCCCTGTATTATTGGAAAACTTCTTGATGAAGCGGTAGAGGAAGTGAAATATCCAACGCGATACCGACTTTCTCAAGACATAGCCAATCAACAATACCAAAATCGAGATACCGATTGACTGATACGTATTGCTTAAAAACTCTTGTTCGAGAAACTCATTCATTGTTCTATTAGCTTAAAATTGTTGTCAAAGAAAGTTCAAGTCCTTTTTTGGCCAAACCGGTTGGCTTTGGATTGAACTGGTGCAAACGCATCATTGCCTGACGAATAATCGAAGAAGCATCGTTAAAGATTGCCTCGTCAGAAATTTCGGCATTTTCGCCCATTAAATAAGCAAAAACCCGTGCCATTCCGCAATTCGCAATAAAGTCGGGCAAAATGCTCACAAGGGAATCCGCATGCGCGGCAATCGGACCAAAGAAGATCTCCTGGTCGGCAAATGGCACATTCGCTCCACATGAAATTACCTCAAGATCGTTAGCGGCCATGCGGTTGATTTGGTCTCTTGTCATTAAGCGACTCGCGGCCGCCGGAATCATAATCTCAGCGCCGATATCCCAAATCTTTTCGTTCACCTCATCAAAACTCATCACATTTGATGCGGCCAGCTTATTTCCTTCTTTATTATTGAAGAGTGCAGTGATTTCCTCAAAAGTGAAGCCTTTTTCATTGATCAAACCACCTTCACGGTCGATAATACCCACTACTTTCACTCCCAATTGAGCTTGGTAGTAAGCCGCAGCAGCTGCAACATTCCCCCAGCCTTGGATGATGGCTCTTTTGCCAGCGATATTTCCTCCGTAGATATCGTAGTAATGACGGATGGCTTCGCTCACTCCCCAGCCGGTAATCATATCTGCAACTGTATATTTTCCAGAGGTATCCGGTGTATAACGTGCATCAGTTAGGTTCCAAAGAACTCCTACTTGCAACTGGCCAATACGCTTGCTCACCTCAGCAGCATCCAATTTCAAATGGCCATTCACTACACCTTCCTGCGGGTGAAGCAATCCATAAGAAGAGGTGATTGGAATTACTTCATGGATCTCATCCACGTTCAAGTCACCACCAGTGCCGTAGTAATTTTTCAAAAGCGGATAAACAGCCTTATACCATCTTTCCAAAACTCCCTTTTTGCGCGGGTCGTTCGGATCGAAGTTGATACCCGACTTTGCACCACCAATAGCAGGTCCGCAAATCGTGAATTTGATTTCCATGGTTTTCGCCAAGGAAGTCACCTCATGCTTATCCAAGCCTTTACGCATGCGGGTGCCACCACCGGCAGCGCCACCGCGTAGTGAATTGATTACTACCCAGCCAACCGCTTCGGTTTCTGAATCATGCCATTCGAACACAACTTCTGGTTCTTTGTGCTCATACTTGTGCAGTAAGGCTTCGAAATTTGATTGATGATGCATATCTGTATTAATTCAATATTCGTGAAAAATCGCCCCACATTGCCCCACCAACACTGTCGGATTTTGCTCCGGTAACTGAGCTAAGGGCATTGCTCTCCTGTCTGAGGCGCAAAGCACCCAAAAAGGCAAACAATAAGGCTTCTTTGTATTCGATCAAAAAATTGTTTTCTGGAACAATCATTTGCGCGTCGCACTGACTGCGTAGATGATCGATAAGGGTATCATTATAGGCGCCTCCTCCGGTTATCAATACCTTTTGAATGGCAATATCCCCTTCGGCATAATGCTCAACGACGTCGGCAATTTGTCCAGAAATATGATCCACCAATGTTTTCATCAGGTTTTCCTGCGGCACTTTTTCAAGATCATAATGACGCACGATAGGCCAGAACTCTGAGTTGAGCCATTCTCTTCCAATCGACTTCGGTTTAAAATCCTGGTAGAATGGGATAGCGTCAAGTTCTTTCAATAGATCATACTGAATACTGCCTTTCGCCGCAATGGCACCTTTGTCGTCGTAAGCTTCCCCAAGGTTCCGCGCTATTCTGTTGAGCACAATATTGCAAGGCGCTACATCGAATGCCTTTCGCGTTCCATCTACTTGCATGGATATATTGGCAAATCCACCAAGATTGAGGCAGAAATCATAATCAGAGAACAGGCGTTCATCACCGATTGGTACCAGCGGAGCTCCCTGTCCGTAAAGCGCTACATCCATTGTTCGGAAATCACTGATAACAGGAAGGCCCGCAATGGCTGAAATCGCAGAGCCGTCACCTACCTGAGCAGTATAACCCGACTCTGGCTGGTGAAAAATAGTATGACCATGGGAAGCGATAAAATCTACTTCCAAACTATTGCGTTGAATAAAGTCGGCACAAAGCTGACCAAGGTAATGGCCATAAAAGGTATGGGTCTTTACATAGATGAGTGCGCTTTGTTTACCCAATTGCGACAACCTCACTCGCCATTTTTCTTCATAGGGAACAGTTTCACCAAGAATGATTTCATAGCTCCATGTTCCGGCGTCTTCCTTCAGCTCGCAATAAGCCAAGTCAACGCCATCCATGGAAGTGCCCGACATCAATCCTAAAACTCTGTATGTTTTCATGCTCACCTAATTCGCTAATCTGCACCCACTTTCAGGCCGCGAAGTTAATTTAATTGCTTTAAAGCAGAAGCTGTATCTTGGCTGAACCATGACGAAAAGAAGAGATTTTCTCAAAATAGGCGCTCTGGCAACCCCCTCATTGCTTCTCCCTTGGAACCGAGTGTATGCCAATGCAGATGAAATAACCCCCGACATATTTTCTGGCCCAAAAGAAGACTGGTCAGATATCCGCGATCACTTTACTATCGACAAAGACATCGTCTTTTTAAATAATGGCACCATGGGACCCTCGCCTAAATCGGTGGCTCAAGCCGTTGTCAATTCCATGAATGAAGTGAACAGCAAAGCCCATTATGGCGGGTGGGAGAAAACCACCAAAGTGCTTGCTGACTATTTTGGCGTTGCCGAAGACGAAATTTGCCTCACCCACAATGTAACAGACGGCATCAATATCATTGCGCAAGGTTTACCACTAAAATCGGGCGATGAAGTTATCGTGAGCAATCAGGAACATGTGGGGAATGCCCTGCCCTGGCTTGCCCGTGCGCGACGTGATAAACTCGTGGTTAAAGTACTTGACCTCACCCTCGAAAAAAGTCGCCTACTTGATGCCCTTGAAAAACTGATAGGACCAAAAACTCGGGTAATCGCCTTGCCCCATATCCCCTGCACCAATGGCCGAATATCACCAA
>JALRIQ010000058.1 GCA_023277325.1 Bacteroidia bacterium
TGACCGGTTCCAAATACAAGGGTACAATTGGTTTTAACACCGTTTTGTGTCAAATAATTGATGGCTTTAATACCGTCTTTGATCATCGGTACTTTTACCACGATTTTTTCATCCAAAGCAGCTAAAACTTCTGCCTCGCGAAGCATGCCTTCGTAATCGGTAGAGATTACTTCAGCACTTACGTCGCCGTCTACGATTTCGCAGATTGCTTTGTAGTGAGCAATTACATTAGCTTGGCCACTAATGCCTTCTTTTGCCATCAAAGATGGGTTGGTAGTCACCCCGTCGAGGATGCCCAAATCTTGCGCTTCACGAATCTGATCGAGGTTGGCGGTATCGATGAAAAATTTCATGCTGCAAATTTGCGCCTTTGCTTCGAGTTACGCAAGAGGTTGAGTTCGAGGTTAAGATTGAGGTTAAGGTTGAGGGAAGGAAAGGAATAGCTTTTGGGTGAGGGAAGCATGCTGATCAAAATTGGGTACTCCAATAATCTAATTCGCCCACTTCCATGGTCTATGGACAATGGACTATGGTCTATGGTCTATGGTCTATCGTCTTTCACGCCACTGGTGAAAAAATTAAAAACAATACTTACCTTTGCAGCGGCAAGGACAAACGACCAGCTCCTGCTGAATCCCCCAGGTCTTGACAGAAGCAAGGGTAGGCGGTCGAAGCGGTGCGATTTGGACTTGCCATTTTTTTTTCTTGAAATTTATGCTCCGTCGACGAATCCCTTATATTTGTCGCGATGATCGAGAAAATCAACTGGTATAAGAACTGGTTTAATTCCCCATTTTATCCCATCCTTTATCACAATAGGGATGCAAGGGATGCACGTCTTTTACTCGATAATTTATTAGAACATCTTGCTATACATCCAGACTCCAAGATACTCGATCTTGCATGCGGTCGTGGACGTCATTCCATTTACCTCAACATGAAAGGGTATGATGTTACGGGATTGGATATGAGCAAGTCAAGTATTCTTGAAGCCTCACAAAACATCAATACCAAACTTCGTTTTATGTTGGGGGATATGCGTTTCATCCCTTTTGAAGGTCAGTTTGATTATGTACTGAACCTCTTTACCAGCTTTGGCTACTTCGAAGACAATAGCGATCATATCCGTACTCTGGAATCCATCAAACAAGCACTAAAACCTGGAGGACATTTTATCCTCGACTTCTTCAATTCGACCAAATTGGCGAAAATCCTCGTAGAGCAGGAGAGTAAAAACATCCAGGGAATTCAATTTCAGATAACCCGCAACTTGGTTGATCATAAAATCAGGAAACAGATTGAATTCGAATACGACGGTGCCGATTACTATTTTGAGGAAAGTGTTGAAGCCTTTACGTTGGATGACTTCAAGTCACTTTTTAAGGAAGTGGGATTATCTATCATTACTACCTTCGGCGATTATGAGCTGAACCCCTACAGCGAAGAAGATTCTGAACGTATTATTATCGTGGCACAATCATGATTGCGCATCTCGCAGCACTGGACCACGACCTGTTTTTTTTCATC
>JALRIQ010000059.1 GCA_023277325.1 Bacteroidia bacterium
GCTTAGCGGCCGGGTAATCTAGTTTTTCAAGACTTTCCAGGCAGGCAAGGATGTTTTCTTCCTCATTCCGGGCAGCCACCCAAATGCTGATTGGAGGAAATTCGCTAAGCTCCGCCAGTTTCCTCCCACGAATAAAAATAGCGAGCAAGGATAACAAATGGAGGAATAAACCAGCGAATAGGAGGGTATAAAGCACAATCATAAGGCGGCAAATTCAAATTGCTGTTTTTGAAAATGCGCCAAAACTTGGGGGAGCATTTCCCGAAGGTTTTTTTCAGCTTTAAGGCTATCGTGGTATACGAGAATGGAGCCATTATCGCTGCTTTGTCTCACGGCATTTACGCTTTCTTCCTGATTTAATTCGGGTTCAAAATCGCGGGAAAGCACACTCCACATAATGATTTTGTAGCCATCCCGACGAAGCTTTAAGGCCTGCGAAGGAGTAATTTTACCGTAAGGAGGGCGAAATAGTTTGGAGTCGACAAGCTGGGCACAGGCATCAATATCGTTGAAATAGTCTTCATTCGAAACTTCCCAGCCTTTTAAATGATGAAAGGTATGATTTCCGACAGCATGTCCTTCATGAAGAATACGGCGATAAACCTCTGGATATTTTTCGACATTCGCGCCAACACAAAAAAAGGTAGCCTTGGCCTGAAACTCGGCAAGTATAGCTAAAACCCAAGGGGTAATTTCCGGATGTGGACCATCATCGAAGGTGAGGTAGAGCGTTGGTTTTTCCGCTTTCTTCATCTTCCAGGTGAGGAAGGGGTCCATGCGCTGAATAAATCCCGGAGTTGTATACCGATACATTATTTCTTTTTATCGATGCTTAGGGTAAAGTCTAGTTGGGAGTTCGTTTCTTTGTTTAAATCAATACCCCTAGCATGTTTCGAGCAAAGATACGTCTTACTGCCTTATTGCTGTTCTCTCTTTCAGTAGTAAGTGGTTCTGCCCAAAAACTTTGGACCCTTGATGAATGCCTCCAGTATGCTATTGCCAATAACCTTACACTTAAGCAGCAGGATTTGGCGGTAAAGCAAGCAGAAATTGGACTCAAAGAAGCACAATTTCGGAGGTATCCTAACTTAAATGGTTCCGTTAATAACAGCTATAACTTTGGTCGATCCATTGACCCATTAACCAATGCCAACGTTCAACGAAACTCTGCAAACTGGCGCTTTGGTTTGTCGAGCAACCTGGTACTGTTTAACGGATTTCAAATTCATAATTCTGTTCAACAGCAGCGGCAATTGTTATACGCCTCACGTTTCGATGAGGAAGTAGCCAAAAACGATATTGGGATGAATATCGCCAATGCATTTTTACAGGTGCTTTTTGCCAAAGAATTGGTAAAAATTAACCAGGAGCAAATGGCTTCCACGCAATTGCAATTGAATCGGGCGCAAAAATATTTTGAAGCCGGCCGTGTGGCAGAGTCCGCAGTTTTGGAAATGAAGGCACAACTTGCCAATGATAATTTGAGCGTTGTGAATGCAGTCAATCAAGAGCTGATGGCACGTGTAACTTTGTTTCAATTGCTTGAACTATCGCCAGACAGCAACGATGTACAAATTCCTGCTATTGATACGGTTCCTGATGCCGGTGTAATGAGTTCTGGTCATCTGTATTCCATGTACCGAGGTCATGCTCCAGAATTAAAAGCAGCCCAAAATCGCTTAGAGGCGAGTAATTATGGATGGAAAGTAGCTAAAGGAGCCTATTATCCTCAACTCTCACTCTCGGGAAATGTGGGAACGCTTTTCTCCGACCAGGCCTTAACGCCGAGCTACGGTTCTCCGGTTTTATACCAGCAGTACTATGATGGGAATGGAAATCCGGTGTTTTTAAATCCGATTCCGAATGTTACCGGTACCGAGACCACTCCTTTTGGACAGCAGTGGAATAATAACTTCGGACAAACCGTGGTATTGAGTTTATCTGTTCCGATTTTTAATCAATACAGAACTCAGGCGGGTGTAAAAAGAGCGGAAATCAGCTACAAAAACACGGTCCTGAGCAAGGAAATCACCGACAATAACGTTCAGCGAAATGTCGCCCAGGCTTATAATGAATATGTAGCAGCCAAGGCGCGTTATGAGGCAAGCAAAGCGAATTATGAGGCGCAAGAGGCGAGCTTTCAATATGCACAAAAGCGTTTGGATGAAAAGTTAATCAGTGAAGTGGAGTACCGTATTTTTCTAAACAATAGAATTTCAGCGAGGTCGAATTTTGTGCAGGCCAAGTATGAACTTATGTTTCGCTACAAAATCATCGATTTTTATAAGCATGGCTCAGTTTATTCTGAGTCGAATTAATTTTACCGCAAATGGCAAAGTCAAAAAATAGAACCTGGATATGGATTGGAGGGGCTTTGCTCCTTGTGCTAATCATACTCGCAGTGATGGTAAACAGCCGCAAGGAGAAAGTTTATGTTACAATCGAGCAAAGCGAAAGACGCGACCTGATCGAAACTGTAACCGCAAATGGAACCATTCAGCCAGAGGTGGAAGTAAAAATTTCATCTGAAGTATCTGGCGAGATTATCGAACTCTATGTAAAAGAAGGCGACTCGGTAAAGAAGGGAGATTTATTGCTCCAGGTTAATCCCGACATTTCGGAAAGTAATGTAGAGCGCGCCCGCGCTTCTGTAAATAATGCCAAAGCAAACCTGGCCTCAGCAAAGGCAAGAGTACAACAGGCGGAGGCCCGCTATAAACAGGCAGAGACGTCTTTTGAAAGAAGTAAAAAGCTCTTTAATGATAAGGTAATTTCCTCGCTGGAGTATGAGCAGGCAGAAACCGAATTCTTGAGTGCCAAAGGGGAGCTTGAAGCTGCACGCCGCTCTGTAGAGGCAGCGAGCTATACGGTAAAAAGTCTGGAGTCGACGCTGAGTGGAGAGCAAAAGACCCTGAACCGCACCAGCATTTTTGCTCCGATGGATGGCATCGTTTCGAAATTAAATGTGGAGAAGGGAGAGCGTGTTTTGGGAACCATCCAAATGACGGGAACCGAACTACTTCGTATCGCAGATTTCACCACCATGGAACTCAGTGTTGATGTGGGAGAAAGCGATATCATCCGCGTAACAGTGGGTGATACGGCGGAAATTGAAGTAGATGCTTATGATGATAGAACATTCATTGGCATCGTAAAGGAAGTAGCCAACTCAGCTAAAAACCTTGGCGTAACCACCAATACAGATCAGGTGACCAATTTTGAGGTGAAGATCACTTTGTTGCATTCGTCTTATGATGACTTATTAGAAATGTACCCAACTAAAGCATCACCATTTTTGCCAGGAATGTCGGGCATGGCAGATATCCGAACAAAATCGGCAAGCAATGTCATCAGTGTGCCAATTGAAGCAGTTACCTTGAGGGAAGTAAAGTCCGATTCGAGCTCTAAAAAAGAAGAAGGCAAGGAAGACGAAAAAGAAGAAGTTGTTTTTGTTTTTGAGAATGGAAAAGCCGTGATGACACCAGTGAAAACAGGGGTGCAAGACAGTCGCTATATTGAGATCAAATCGGGTTTAGAAGAAAAAAAGGAAATCATAAGCGGTCCATATAGTTTAGTTTCGCGTAGCTTGAAGGATGGAGAATTGGTGGAGAAGAAAAGCAAAGGCGAAGTCTATAAGAAGAAAAAGGATTGAAAGTAACCGTAATAGGAGGAGGTAGTTGGGCCACTGCACTGGTAAAGTTAATCAGCGATCAAGAAGCGGCGAATAAGGTTGAACTCACCTGGTGGGTAAGGCGGGAAGAAACGGCCGAGCACCTACGTAAGTTCAGGCATAATCCTGATTACCTGAGCTCAGTACTCTTGCCAACGGAGTCGATGGTCATTACCAATGATCTATCGCTATCCATCCAGAATTCGGAATTGATTATTCTGGCAATCCCTAGTGCATTCCTTTATGCTCAACTTGAGGAGCTTACGGCCAATGCGTTCGAAGGAAAACTTGTAGCCTCAGCCATTAAAGGAGTGATTCCACAAACTTTTGAAGTGGTGGGCGCTTTCCTGAAGAACCGCTTCAATATACCTGAAAAGGATTTGTTGGTGATTGGCGGACCTTGCCATGCTGAGGAAGTAGCCCTTGAAAAATTGTCCTTTCTTACTATCGCCTCTGGATCCATTGAGACGGCTGAAAAGTTGGCAAAAATCCTTGAATCACGTTTCCTGAAAACCACAACGAGCGACGATTTATACGGTACTGAATATGCCGCTGTATTGAAGAATGTGTATGCCATTGCCAGTGGAATTTGCCACGGACTCGGTTATGGCGATAATTTCCAAGCTGTTCTCATGACGTATGCAGTCAAGGAAATGGATTTCTTCTTGGAAATCTGCAGTCCGATGGAGCGCGATGTGAATGACCACGTTTACCTCGGCGACCTCTTGGTAACCGCTTATTCGCAGTTCAGCCGTAACCGTACTTTTGGGATGATGGTCGGCAAAGGGTATTCCGTAAAGTTTGCCCAAATGGAGATGAACATGATTGCCGAAGGGTATTATGCGACCAAATCCATGCACGAGATTCTTTTGAAGATGAAGGTGAACATGCCTATCCTCGAATCCATGTACCAGATTCTATATCAAGGAGCAATTCCGAAGAATGTGGTGAGAAGGATGATTGAGGGATTCTAGGAAAAAGGGGTTTTAGGTTAGGGGTCACGGGTTTTGGTTTTAGTCATCCTGACTGCGTGCGTCATAGCGATTAGCGAAGGCGTAGCTTACCGAAGGTCGAGAGGGAACACACCAATGATGATATGGTCCAATATCATTTTTCTGTAAAATCTTTTCGTCTCTTGTCTCACCATCTTAATGTCTCATTGTCTTTCGTTAATTTTATCGGGTGAAAAGGGTATATCCAAATACTTTCCGCCGACTTGGCCTTTACCTCATCCTGGGCCTCAGTCTCAACCTCCTCCTTTCCTGGGGTTTTTATGGACACCGCAGCATCAATCGATTGGCCATCTATACTTTGCCTGCTGAAATGATGGGTTTTTATAAAGCCAATGCCGATTACCTCAGCGAACATTCGGTTGATCCCGACAAGCGTCGCCATAGTGTAGAGGAGGAAGCTCCACGGCACTATTTGGATGCAGATTATTATGAGTTA
>JALRIQ010000060.1 GCA_023277325.1 Bacteroidia bacterium
GAATGTCCATCAGCTTTTTGCCACCGGCGTAGCTGATGGAGCTTTGCACGTCCTGCTCCATCTCGATCAGGGTGTTGGCCAGCTTGCTATGATGCGCAGGGTGAGTGGTAAACCGATGAAACGGGTGAATTATATGAAAGCTCCTGTAAGCTTGCGTAACCCAGCGAAAATCAATGCAACTCGCGTGAGTGGCTAATTTTATTTTCCATTTCTTTTGTTCTCCTTTGCACCGTGAAAGAACTTAAAAAATATTTTCTCCTACCTGTGGAGCCAGAGATGGTTTATGCTGCCCTAACGCGCGAAGCAACCATCCAACTATGGACCGGTGCTCATGCCACGATGCAGGCCGAAGTTGGTACTGAATTTTCCATGTGGGACGATGATATTGTAGGTAAGATTCTGGAACTCGACCCTGGGAAGAAGATTGTTCAAGCGTGGTATTTTGGAGAGGAAGAAGACTCTATCGTAACCATAGTTCTCCACCCGCACAAAAAAGGCACTTCCATCGAAGTACGCCAAACCGGCATTCCTGACGAACATTTTGAAAATATTGAAGAAGGATGGGACGAAGTCTATATGGCTTCTCTAATCGATTTCTTTGATGAAGAGGTGTAGTTTAAGGCTTCCGCCTACGCTGATGATGTGCACCGAAGCGCGTGCAAAGGTGTAAAAAGCTTCGGCGGACACAGAAGTTTGAGGCTTTTGCTCTAACCCTTAACCAATAACCTAATACCCCTTTCTTTTACACCAATAGCTTCACAGGCTCCTCGATCAACTCTTTCAAAGTCAATAGGAACTGGGAACCTACAACCCCGTCGACAACGCGGTGGTCACAGCTAAGGGTTACTTTCATCACTTTTCCTGGGCGCATTTCTCCGTTTTTCACGATAACCGTTTCTTTCACCCCACCCACGGCAAGGATACACGCATCTGGTGGATTGATGATAGCAGTGAACTCTTCAATGCCAAACATGCCCAAGTTCGAAATGGTGAAGGTGTTTCCTTCCCAATCGCTTGGCTGAAGTTTTTTGTTTTTCGCCTTTTCAGAATAGTCTTTCACCTCACGACTGATATCGCTCAATGATTTATGGTCGGCAAATTTCACGACTGGAACCAAGAGTCCGTCTTCCACAGCCATTGCTACCCCAACATGGATATGGTGGTTAAAGCGAATCTTATCGCCCAACCAGCTGCTGTTTACTGCTGGATGCTTACGCAAGGCAATAGAGGCTGCTTTTACAATCATGTCGTTCATAGAAATCTTCACATCCGAATATTCGTTGATGCTTGCTCTGGCCGCTGCGATGCGGTCCATTTCAATTTCCATGGTGAGGTAAAAATGAGGAGCGGTGAATTTGCTCTCTGCCAAACGACGGGCAATGGTTTTGCGCATTTGAGAAACTTTCACTTCTTCAAAGCTTTCCTTACCAAAGCTGGCTACCGACATTCCCGAGCTTGCTGCTGCAGGAACGAAGTTTTCAATGTCTTTTTTAATGATTCGGCCAAAATCTCCTGAACCTTGAACCTGAGTGAGGTCTATGCCGCGTTCTTCAGCCAATTTTTTAGCAAGAGGACTCGCTTTCAAACGGGAATCGTTGCTGTTGTTCGTTGCTGCCGGAGCAGATGGTGCAGCAGGAGCAGGTGCGATGCTCTCTTCAACTGGTGCGCTCGCTACTTCTTCTTCAGTTGGTGCTTCAGCTTTCATTTCGCTCGCCGCTTCCTTTAAAATCGCATCGATGTCTTCGTCTTTGTTTCCCACTACGGCGATAACCGCATCAACAGGAACTGCATCGCCTTCAGCGATACCAATATGCAAAAGGGTTCCTTTCACATAGTTCTCGAGCTCCATGGTAGCCTTATCGGTTTCTACCTCGGCAAGAATATCACCTGGCGCTACGGTATCACCTACTTTTTTATTCCAAGCTACAATTACCCCTTCGGTCATTGTATCACTCATCTTGGGCATGCGGATTACTTCAGCCATCTCTTGAATTGTTTTTTAAAGGTTGTGCAAAATTAATCCTTTGAGCCACAAATACCACTTGCGCCGAAACTTTCTGCGAGAATGACCTTGTGGGTGCGGGTTTAGAGTAAAGTTGATAATATTTTCTACCTTAGTCCTGGAGCTTTTTTGGGGGATGTTAATGGGACAATATGTGTATGATAAAGAGGTTATTGTCTTACCCTTTGCGGGTGATTTTCTTCATGTTATAGAAGAATTTAAGGAGCAAGCGGAAGAGCAATCTTTAGCACTACTTCAGGAGCAATGGCTGGATTATTTGAAGAATCATTTTTTTATCGACAAAAAGGACTGGTCATGCCAGCCAATGCATGATATATTTTCCTTTCTGAAGCAATTGATGGTCGATTCCGACCAACATTTGCTCTTGGTAAGTCCAATGGACAGACCAGAATTCAGCTCTTTCTTAAACTGTTCTAAACGTGTTCATAGCCTTCACGCAAAAGCCGCTCATAATTGGAAATTAGGTCCTGATATGCTCGAGAATTGGTGCAGGGAAAATGAATTGATTGCCCAGGATACCTGGGTTTATTTGCCTTCTCCGGTGAGTGGTGTTGACTGGAAAACGGGAGAGTTGAAGCGGCTTGCGGAAGTTGCTAAGGCCTATAGTTTGCGTTTTCTTCGTGAAGAGAGCATGGAAACAGCAGCAGCGGAAAGTCTCTTTCATTTTCTGCCTGGCTCGGCCTATATTTTTATCCATCCCTACCAAACTTTCCAGCCTGCGAAGTGGCAATTTGGTTTTTTTATGTGGCCAAAAGCTTCAAACGTTTCTGCTTTGCTGTCCTCCGGAAAGCTGCAATCAGCTCAACCCGATTCATTGTCCCTGAACCTGATGCGGGAATGGCTCAACCGCTATCCGGCTCAAAGCGAATTAAAGTTTAAGTGGAATGCCGTAGCGCAATTGCTGAAAAAGGAGCTCCATGAACTCCTGCAAGCAAGTAGGTTAGAAGTACAGTTCGGTGACAAAGGAAGGACATTGGTTTTGGACTTCGAATATTACCGTGTAGCCTTCGGACGGAAAGATCTTTTTACTATTGAAGCCATCTGCGAGGAAATTGAAAAAGGTTCAGGAGTAAAATTACAGTCGGGCGCGAGCTTGGGATTAGCTCCAAATACATTAATTGCCGTGATGTACCTCGGAAATGTTGATTCACTCGACTGGCTCGAAAAAGCAGATATTAAACCCGATGCGTCTTTTCTTTACAAACGGTTTTGGGTATGTATAGAAGGAGCACAGAAGCTTTTGCACTATCTGAATACGCTCGCTTAGAATGTTGAAAAAGGGAGCATAACCTTTGCCATTATCCACCTAATTTTGAGTCATGGATCAGTATGAAAAACTGCTTCGCCACGTGTACGAAAACGGAGTTACCAAAACCGACCGCACTGGCACAGGCACACGCTCGGTTTTTGGATATCAAATGCGCTTTAACCTGCAAGAGGGTTTCCCTTTGGTAAGTACCAAAAAAGTACACCTTAAATCCATTATTCATGAATTGCTCTGGTTCCTGAAAGGGGAAACCAATACGGCTTACCTCAAAGAAAATGGGGTGAGTATCTGGAATGAGTGGGAAGATGAAAATGGCAACTTGGGTCCAGTTTACGGTTATCAATGGCGCAGCTGGCCGAAAGCAGATGGTACCCATATTGACCAAATGCAGCAGGTATTGCATCAGATAAAGAACTCACCGGATTCACGCCGCATGATTGTAAGTGCCTGGAATGTTGGCGAAATTGAAGAAATGGCACTTCCGCC
>JALRIQ010000061.1 GCA_023277325.1 Bacteroidia bacterium
AATTGAGATTAACGGGAGGACGCATATGGCGCATGCCCACAAAATCGTAGTTCGTATCGATGATGGCGGTGTCTCCATAAATCACGTCCTCATTATTGGCCTGATCAAAGGCATTTTGGAGCGCATGATCATCATACAATAAATCACCGGCATTGAGGAACATCACGTATTCGCCTTTGGCCAAGCGAATGGCCTTATTCATGGCATCATAAAGTCCTGCATCCTTTTCACTGATCCAGGTACTAACCACCTGGTCATGTTTTTGAAGCAAAGGCACCGTATCATCGCTGGATAAGCCATCTACCACAATGTATTCGAGGTCTTTGAATACCTGAGCACCAATGGATAGAATGGTGGGCTCAATAAATTTTGCAGCGTTAAAAGTGACGGTTATGATACTCAGTTTTGGTGCCATGCCGTGCAAAGAACGTAAAGCCGCCGCGAATCTGCAACCACTGTTGGGAACAAATTCCCTTCATTTTCAGTACCCTGAGAGGAATTAAAAGTGGGGATGCCTGTTTTTAGATTTTATCATTTAGTTTTGATTCTATGGTTGAATCAATCCGAAGACTCTTAGAGAATAATGATCAGTGGGTGGCGGAAATGACGGCACAAGATCCGGAATATTTTTCTTCATGTTCTGAAGGGCAGGCCCCAAGCTTTTTATGGATTGGCTGCTCAGATAGTCGCGTGCCACCAAATGAGATTACCAAAACCGATCCAGGCGAAATCTTTGTGCATCGGAATATTGCCAATCTGGTGGTTCAAACCGACATGAATATTCTCTCTGTAATTCAATATGCAGTTGAAGTGCTTCGTGTACGTCACGTAATCGTTTGTGGGCATTATGGCTGTGGAGGTGTTCGTGCGGCTATGCAGCATTCAGATCATGGATTGATCGACAATTGGCTAAGAACCATCAAGGATACCCAGAACTACTATTGGCAACAGTTAAAGGAACTCAAAGGGGAAGAACGTGAAAATCGTTTGGTTGAATTGAACGTGATTGAGCAGGTATATAACTTGGGAAAGACCAGTATCATACAGCATGCATGGAAAAAGGGCAATAATCCTTATTTGCATGGATGGGTATATGATTTAAAAACTGGGAAAATTATAACACAAACAAACATGATCAACAGCGAAATGGCGCTGAAGGAGGTATGTAAGTTTGAAATGGGAATCATAGGAAGCTGATGAATGATTCTTTTGCAAAAGAAGTTAGGGAAGGACTAAGTGCGCCTTCAAAACGACTTTCCTCCAAATATTTTTACGACGAAACAGGAAGCAAGATTTTTCAGGAAATCATGGCCATGCCTGAATATTACCCTACCAAATGCGAAACCCGCATTTTTCAGGCACACGCAGAAGATATCATTGCCTTAAGCACGTCAAACCATTTAAATATTGTGGAGTTGGGTGCGGGCGACGCCTCAAAAACCTATTACCTTTTAAAAGCTTTAACGCAATCGGGTAAAAATTTTACGTACAGTCCGCTGGATATCTCCGAAGAAGCCTTAAGCCAGGCCAAAGACTCGTTAAATGTGCGTTTGCCAGAGGTTGAAGTGCGTCCGATTCGTGGGGAATATTTCGAGGTTTTAGACCGATTATCCCAGGATACAGAAGCGGCAACGAAGCTGGTTCTATTCCTTGGGTCCAATCTCGGTAACTTCAATTATGCAGGCGCTGAAGCATTTTTAAAGCAATTGTATGATGCGCTTAAGCCAGGCGATCAGCTATTTATTGGTATTGACTTAAAAAAATCGCCCACCATTATTCTTCCTGCTTATTCAGATCCTGCAGGAATAACGGCACGATTTAACCTGAACTTATTGATGCGCATTAATAAAGAGTTTGATGCCGACTTCAATACGAAGCAGTTCAAACATTATGCGAGTTATGAAGCAGAAACAGGAGAGGTACGCAGCTTTTTGATTTCTCAGAAGGCGCAGGACGTGAACCTGAAGAAGCTAAATATGACCATCCATTTCGATGCGATGGAAAGCATTCATACCGAAATATCCAAGAAGTACGGACAGGAGGAGTTTAAGCAGCTAATACGCAGTGTTGGCTTTACCTGGAAGGAAGCTTTTTACGATTCCAATATGTATTTTATGGATGTATTGATGGAGAAATAACCTTGTCCAATTAATAGGACAAAATCACCCTCAAGGAAAAATATATCAACGCGGTTTTTTTTAAAGGATAAAATCCTACTTTTGCAGCGCAGTAAAACACATGATTTAGAACATGTCAAATCAAGGCAAAATAGCACCGCTCATTTGTCCTTTACGGCTTGGACGACTAAATGTATAGTCATTGCGTACAGTACTTTGGATTT
>JALRIQ010000062.1 GCA_023277325.1 Bacteroidia bacterium
GGGTATCCCTCAATTTAAATTATCATAACCAAGTAAATCTAGCTCCAAAAAAGAAGGCCAATTATGTGCTGGACCTGATGCCGGATTATGAAGGTTTATTCGAGAATTTTGAAAGCTCCCTTCGCCGGCGAATAAAAAAAGGGAACAAGGACACCTGCAGCATTCTGGAAGGAATTGACCTTGCCTCGATGATGGATCTAATCGATTATCAGAACAAAGAAAAGAAAATGGGAATTTCTTCGAAGTCGCGAGAAAAACTCCAGCGCCTGATACAGATTGCTACCCATAAAGGCACCTTAACTAGTGTAGGAATGTATTCGCCAGTGAATCATTTGTGCGCGGTGGCTTTGGTTCTGTACGACAAACAACGGCTCTACTACCTGATAGGAGCTTCGGATGATATGGGCCGGGAATACCAAGGTATGGCCAGAATCCTCAATCATATCATCAAAAAATTTGCAGGAAAAGGGTATACCCTCGATTTCGAAGGCTCGGAAATTCCGGGAGTGGCCAACTTCTTCCAAAAATTTGGGGCAAAAAATTCACCTTATCCCAGCTATTCACGACACGGATTTGGACCATTAAATCCGCTCCTTCTTAAAAAATTAGGCGATTAATCGGCACTCATCGAATAGATTTTCGAGAATCTTCCAAGAGTGGGGTATTTTCCATCTTGTTTCCATCCAAAAAACCTTATTTTGCGGAACTTTTTGAAAAAGTGAATTATGGCAGTTATTGAAAAAATTAGACAGCGTACCGGACTCCTTATCTTGATTATTGGATTGGCGTTGCTCTCCTTTTTGGTTTCCGACGCGATTAACAACAACATGGGTTTATTCCGTGGTGCTGATAATACGGTGGGTATCATCGACGGACAAAGCATCACTTACCAAGACTTTACGGAGAAAACTCAACGGATGGCGAATAACCTTGAAGCACAAGGTCAGCCCGTTAATGAATTTACACAAAATATGATCCGTGAGCAGGTATGGAATGAATATTTCCAAACCTTGGTAATCAACGATCAATATGAAGAATTGGGATTGATGGTAACCGGAGAAGAAATCTTCGCTACGGTAACTAACCCAGTTGACTTCCCACAAATTCGTGATGCTGCTGCATTTAAAAATCAAGCAACACAACAATTTGACCCTGCATTGGTAGTTAGCTACTTGAAGCAATTGGACCAAGATCCTTCTGGTGATGCCAAAAGACAATGGGTAGACTTTGAGCAAAACAACCTTAAACCACAACTCATCCAACGTAAATACAATACCTTATTGGCTAAAGCGGTTTACAAAACCAGCCTTGAGGTGAAAGCCGAAATGGAATCTAATATGGTTAGCGCTGATGCGAAAATCGTAGGTTTCAATTTCAATAGCATCGTTGACGACTCTGTTGCAGTAAGCGAAGACGAAATGCGCGACTACTTAAACGCACACAAAGCCGATTACCAACAAAAAGCTTCTCGTCGCATTGAGTACGTGACTTTTGACATTATCCCTTCAACCGAAGATTCTGCAAAAGCTTTGAAATGGGTGATGGACAAAAAACCAGCCCTTCAAAAATCTACCAACGATACCATCTTCCTTTCTAACAATAGCGACAAAGGGTTTGATACTACGATGAAAAGCCGTGGAACTTACCCTGAAGGAATTGAAGAAGCAATCTTCACTGCTAACGAAGGCGATGTTGTAGGACCTCATTATGATCAAGGAACTTATTCCATCTATAAAGTCCTGAAATTCCAGGACGATACCGTTCCTTATATCAAAGCCAGCCAAATTTTGATCAAGCCTACAGGCGGATACGAAAAAGAAGATTCGCTTTATGCCGTAACTCGTGCGAATGCAATCGCAAACGCAATCCGTAACGGAGCAGACTTCACCCAAATGGCAAAAGACTCCAGCAAAGATTTCAGAACTGCCTCTAAAGGTGGAGATCTTGGATGGATGAAAAAAGGCGCTGGTGCTTTGCAAGAAGTAGTAGAAAGAAGCCTTTACAACACTCCTGAAGGCGGCATCGTTGTGGTGCGCAGTTCTGGCGGTGTTCATATCCTTAAAGTTACTGGCGCTAAAACTTACCGCACCGCGATGATTGGTGAGGTTGGTCGCAGCATAACATACAGCAGTGATACAGAAAACGAAGTATACAACGAAGCATATAAATTTGCAGCAGCGAGCAGAGAGGGAGACCTTTTCTCAGAAAATGCTGAAGCAGCAGGGTATATCAAACGTATTTCTGATGATTTGAAAGAAGGAGAAACTTCGCTTCCAAACATGGAAAACGCACGTGAACTTGTTCGCTGGGCATTTAACGACGAAACTGAACTTGGTGCTGTTTCTGAGGTTCTTGCTATCGACGACAAATATGTGGTTGCGCAGCTTGTTGATGTGAAAAAAGAAGGCCTTGCTGATTTGCAGTCAGTGCGTATTCAACTTGAGAACGATACCCGTATTGCGAAAAAAGCGGAAATCTTGAAAAAACGTATTGAAGCAGTTCTTGATGGAAACAAATCTATTGAGCAGGTAGCCCTTGCTTTGGGTGCTATCGTTAACGACGCTCCAAATACCGTATTCTCTAACCCGAACCTTCCATTCGTAGGAAATGACCCTGCCTTGGTTGGTGCTATCATGGGTGCAGAGACTAACAAGATCAAAGGTCCTGTTCAAACTGAAAATGGTGTTTACGTATTCATCGTAAGCAAGCGTCAGGAAAATGAATTTACCGGTGACCTCATGGTGGAGCGCAATCGTATGATTGAACAAAACTCGAATGAGGTTGCGGGACGTGCTTTCGAAGCCCTTAAGAAAATGGCTGATATGAAAGATTACCGTTATAAGTTTTTCTAGGATTCATCTCCTAAACGAAGAAGCCGGTTCTTAAGGACCGGCTTTTTTTTTACCTTGTCGCCATGTTGCATTCAACGGTACATGGACAAGGAGAGCCGCTCGTATTTCTTCATGGCTTTTGCTCCGACCAACGCATTTGGGATTCTTTTATCCCTCCTTTTGCAGAGGAATATCAAGTCATATTGCTCGACCTCCCCGGCTGCGGGAAAAGCGAAATGGCAGATGATGATTTAACAGTCTGGGCAAGCTCTTGCTGGAATTCGCTCACTCAGTTAGGCGTTCAAGCATGTCATATTGTAGGCCATTCGATGGGCGGCTATGTGGCCTTGGAAATGATGATGCAAGCACCAGAGCGATTTAAAAGCTTTACCTCCTTCCACTCTGCCCCGATTGCGGATACCGAAGAACGGCGCACGAACCGAATGCGGCAAATTGAGTTCATCGATAAATATGGACCCAAGATGCTTGTTCGACAAATCATTCCAGCTCTCTTTATGGAAGGGATTGATAACACATTTATAGATAAAGCCGTCCGTATCGCCGAAAACCAAACAGGACAAGGTCTCCAATCGGCGTTAAGTGCTATGGCGAATCGCTCCGATAATCGGGAAATGTTATTCTCGGCGGATATTCCCGTTTTATTTCTCAGTGGCAGGTATGATGGTATTCTACCTATTGCCGATCAGGAAATATTCGCGCAGTCTTGTAAACGCGGTTTAATCCGAATTCTGGAAAATACCGCTCATATGGGTATGCTGGAAGAGAAGGAGCTCGCGCAAGAATATCTCGCGAAGTTCGTGGCGGTAATCGATTAATTTTTCATTTTATCCCAGGCCACAGAAGTGCTTCTCCACTTATCGACGCAGGCCTGAAAATCATACGGTAAGGCGCTTTCAAAAAACATGTGTTTGCCCGTTTTTGGATGGATAAAGCCCAAAGATTTGGCGTGCAGGGCCTGTCTTGGAATGACATCAAAAAGGTTCATCACAAACTGCTTGAACTTCGGCAACTGAACGCCTTTAAGTATTTGGTCGCCGCCGTAGGTTTTGTCATTAAAGATTGGGTGACCGATATAACGCATATGCGCACGTATCTGATGCGTTCTTCCTGTTTCCAATCGGCATTCTATCAAGGTAGCATAATGGAAGCGTTCAATCACCTTATAATGCGTAATCGCTCGTTTGCCTTTTTCAGGATCTTGGAATACCATCATCTGCAAACGGTTTTGCGGATTACGGTCGAGGTTTCCATCAATGGTTCCCTCTTCTTCTTCAAAATCACCCCAAACCAAAGCCTGGTAGGTGCGCTCGATACTGTGATCAAAAAACTGTTTGGCCAAATGGGTCATGGCCTGTTCGCTTTTGCTAATCACCAATAAACCGGATGTTTCTTTATCGATACGGTGGACAAGTCCAGGACGCTGATCGCCGTTTTGGGTAATAGGAAGATGATCGAAATGATGCACCAGGGCATTCACCAAAGTGCCTGTATAGTTATTGAATCCAGGATGCACCACCATTCCCGGCGCTTTGTTTACGATGAGCAAATCCTCATCCTCATAAACAATATCCAAGGGAATGTCTTCGGGATAAACGGTGGTATCTCTCGGAGGGTTAGGAAGCACAACGGAAATGATGTCTTCCGGCTTTACCTTATAATTCGCTTTTACCGGCTTGTCGTTAACAAGAATACAGCCTTCCTGTGCCGCACTTTGAATCTTAGTACGACTGGCATTCTCAATGCGCAGCATGAGAAATTTATCGATACGTAAAAGACTTTGGCCTTTATCTACCTGTATGCGGTAATGTTCATACAGTTCCTGGTCCTCATTATCGTTGAAGTTCGCTTCTTCGTTCTCACGCATGCTACAAAGATGCGTAGATTCTGTCAAAGGGCGTTGTGCTAAAACAAAAAAGCCCAGTATGTGTGGGCATACGGGCTTTTTACAAGTTTTGGTTTGGTTTGACAGTATAAAGCTTGATATCTTTACGGATACTAAGTTAAGAATAATTTAATTATAAATGCGTTATACGCGGCTCGTTTTTTTATCGATTTTTATATGGATTTTCTCCATACCCACACTATCACAGGTTATCAGCCAATCGAAGAACAAGCCGAACGAAGTTAGTATCGCGGTGAATCATCAAGATGAATCACAAATTGTTTGCGGAAGTAACAATAACAACCTGTATATCAGCGCAGATACTGGTAAAAATTGGGTAGAGAAAAAGCAGTATAGCAGCCTGGGTGCCTACGGTGATCCTTCCATTTTTTGCGATGACAATGGCATTTTTTATCATGCCCACTTGAGCAAAACCGCGGGAAAACCTTGGCCAGAATGTTTCGATAGAATGGTGGTCCAACGTTCCCTCGATGGAGGCCAAACTTGGAGCGACGGAGTAGGCGTTGGGTATAATGGCGGGAAGATGCAAGACAAAGAATGGCTTGCTGGTGATTTAAATAAAAACAGCCCCTATTACGGCAATATTTACCTCAGCTGGACCGAGTTCGACGTATACGGTTCTTCCGATACGAAGCACCATACCCGCATTCTCTTTTCACGCTCCACAGACCAAGGACAGCAGTTTAGCGCACCGGTGGTTGTATCCGACCAGGAAGGCGACTGCGAAGATGATGATGGCACATTAGAAGGCGCTACAGTTGCTACTGGTCCGAATGGGGAAATTTATATCGTATGGGCAGGTAACGGGAAGCTTTGGCTCGATGTTTCTTACGATGGTGGAATGACATTCGGAAAGGACAAGGAAATAGCCACTTTACATGAAGGATGGACACTCGACATTCCGAAAATCAACCGCAGCAATGGAATGCCTTTTATTGCATGCAATCAAAAAACAGGAGCTATCTGGGTCACTTACGCCGATAGGGCTCCGGGCGAAAATGCGCGTGTACATTTAATTGGCACAGATTCTCAAATGGACTTGTGGTC
>JALRIQ010000063.1 GCA_023277325.1 Bacteroidia bacterium
TCATCAAACTGTCCTAAACGGAGGTAAGCAACGCCAGCCATATAAGCGGCGAGGTTCCCGGCTTTAGTCATTCCATACTCATCAACGATATCTACCGCTGAAAGCATTTCACTTCCGTCTCCATTTACTACCAAATTGAAGGAGTCTTTCTCAAATTGCTGTTGAACCAGGAATAAAGCAGCTTGTGCTTCTTCTTCCTGAGGTGCAATCACAAATTGCTTAAAACCTACATAACCCCCTACAAGCACAATCAAGGCACCGATTACGATGCTCAATACCTTTTTGTTTTCTTGTACGAAATGCTCAGCGCGGCCAAGCTCTTCACCTAATTTTTTGTCCAGATCCAGTTCGTCGTTCTGGTGTTTTTTATTGGTCATCTTCGTTTATTCAATAATAAATGGATAATCTTCCTGCTGGTATACGTCAGTATAAAGATTTTCTGCAGGTGGGTATGGAGATTCTTCAGCAAAATCAACGCTGGCATTTACCTGCGCCATGATTTCTTCTTCAATCGCATCCAATTCTTTTTCGGTCGCCCATTTTTTAGCAAGAATGGTTTTTCTAACCACTTCAATTGGGTCTTTCGATTTGTATTCTTCTACCTCTTCTTTGCTGCGGTACTTTGCAGGGTCAGACATAGAATGTCCGCGGTAGCGGTAAGTACGAATTTCTAAAAATGTTGGGCCATCGCCTTTTCTGGCTCTGTCAGCAGCTTCTTCAATCGCAGTATGCACCGCCTCGCAATCCATTCCATCTACCGGTGCACTTGGCATATCATACGCCAGTCCGAGTTTGTAAATGTCTTGCAAGTTCGTGGTACGCTGAACAGAAGTTCCCATAGCATATCCATTGTTTTCGCAAACAAAGATTACCGGTAACTTCCAAAGCATGGCCATATTGAAGGTTTCATTCAAGGCTCCCTGACGAACCGCTCCGTCGCCCATAAAGGCAACACAAACGTTTTTGGTACCGTTATATTGCTCAGCAAAAGCAATTCCAGCACCCAATGGAATCTGACCGCCCACGATTCCGTGACCGCCATAGAAGTTATGCTCCTTGCTGAACAAGTGCATAGATCCTCCATTTCCTTTTGAGCAACCGGTTACTTTACCAAACAATTCAGCCATTACCGCATTCGGTGTGATACCACATCCGAGGGCATGACCGTGATCGCGGTAAGCCGTGATTACTTTATCTTCCTTCGTAATAGCCGACATCATACCCGCTACTACGGCTTCTTGACCGATATATAGATGACAAAAACCTTTAATCTTCTGTTGTCCGTAGAGCTGAGCGCATTTCTCCTCGAAACGACGCATCATCATCATTTGCTCGAACCACTGTAGATAGGTTTCTTTGTTGAACTTTTGTTTTGCCATGGCACTTTATGGAAAGCGCAAAAATAGTTTTTTTTAGCTATTCCACAATTGCCACAGGCGGATATACATCGAACCATGCAGCTCGAACAACTTCGTTTGCTTTCCTTTAAAAATCATTTTGATCAACGCTTTGATTTCCAGGGCGACCTGATTGCCTTCTGCGGCAGAAATGGCGTGGGAAAAACCAATGTGCTCGATGCCATCCATTTACTGTGCATATGCAAAAGCTATTTTCAGCATGCGGAAGTTCATTCCATCTACCATGGCGACCCTTTTTATTCGGTTTATGGAAAGATGGAAAAAGAAGGTCCTCATGAGATTGGCTGCATGTATAAACGCAATCAGGGAAAGACTTTTCAATACGACAAGGTTCCCTATGAACGCCTGGCAGACCATATCGGAAAGATGCCCGTGGTAATGATTGCTCCGGGCGACATCAAGCTCATCCATGAAGGCAGCGAAGAACGCAGGCGCTTTATAGATATGATCTTGTCTCAAACTGATTCCCAGTACCTGAATGAACTTCTTCGCTACCAAAAAGCACTTGACCTAAGAAATAAACAACTCAAACTTTTTAATGAAAAAGGTTATGTCGACACCGCTCTTTTGGAAAGTTTTAATGCCCAGCTTATTCGTCCATCGGCCTATATCCATGAAAAGCGCAAGGCCTTTCTTGAGGTCTTTGCACCCGCTTTTATAGCCCATCATGCCGCACTTACTGAACAAGAAGAGGAAGTGGGCCTTGGCTATGAAAGTGATATGGAAAACAAATCCATGGAAGAAATTCTTCGTGAAAACCGTTCTTCGGATTTAGACATGGGACGCACCACACGCGGCTTGCATAAAGACGAGCTCGCATTTAGCTTGAAGGGACACCCGCTAAAAAAATTCGGTTCTCAGGGGCAAATCAAAACTTACCTTATTGCATTGAAGCTTGCCCAATTTGATTTTCTAAAAGAGCAAACCGGGACCAAACCCTTTTTATTGCTGGATGATATTTTTGAAAAACTCGATGAATTTCGTGCCGAACGTTTAATTCAAATGGTAGCGCAGGATCATTTCGGACAGATATTTCTTACTGACACCCACAAACAGCGCGTGGAAAGTATTTTCTCGGAAATCGGCCGAAAAGCAGAGATATTTGTATTGGAATGAGCGAAATAAAACCCTTAGGAAAAGTACTCGAAGACCTCTTGCATACCTACCGCCTAAAAAGCAAGGTGAATGAGGTGAACCTCGTGCGCGAATGGGAGGCTATCGTAGGTC
>JALRIQ010000064.1 GCA_023277325.1 Bacteroidia bacterium
CTATCTTATGTCATGGCAAATATTCTGGGATTTTACCTGTTGCCGAAATTGGGCATAGATGCGCCTACCAGCATGCTCCTGAGCATCGTTCTAGGCCTGATTTGGATACCGGTTTTTCGGATTATTCGACTTGGCGATTTAAGGAAGCTGGTAAAGTCATAATCAGGCACTTCCTGAACCCGCTGAAAAGCGTAAATTTGCCGCAATTATCAGAACAATGAAGGAATCGAATAGCGCATATGACTTCAGCTTGGTTGAAGTATTGAGGTTTGCATTAAAGTGGAAATGGCATATCCTGGGATTAACCGCATTTGCAGGAATCGCAGCAGCAGTCTTTAGTGGGCCAACATTTATCACTCCAAAATTTGCGTCTACCGTTGTATTCTATCCATCCACTATTAACTCAATTTCAGGAGTTGTATTGTCGGATAATCAATTCAAAGACAAAGATGCCTTGGAGTTTGGAGAAGAAGAAGAGGCAGAATATGCGCTTCAGATTTTGAACTCTGCGCCATTAATGGCCAAGGTCGTTGAGCGTTTTGATTTGATGAATCACTACGATATCGATCCGAATGGTTCTTTTCCTTATACCAAGTTGGAGCGCGAGATTCAGTCGAATATCTCCTTCCGACGCACAGAATTGCTTTCCATTGAAATCCAGGTTTTGGATAAAGACCCGAAGCTAGCGGCTGAAATTGCGAATTATATCTCTGCTGCTTTGGATACGGCGAAAACCGAGATTCAACGTCAAGTGGCTCAAAAGGCTTTCGAAATTATTGAGAAAGAATACCAATCGAAACTTGCTGAGGTAGAGCAGTTGAAAGAAGGCATCAACGCTTTGAACAGCGGTGGCGTAGTTGAAAACCCTTTCAATAGAAAAAATAAAAGAGCTGCCAGAAACGACGCTTTATTGAATGTCGACAAGCTTCAAAATGGAGGCAATAACCTGGGAACCTTATTGTCGCTTACAGAATCGCTCAGTTTGCAAGTCGAGCAATTGAATGAATTACAGCGTAAGTATGAGCGTGCTAAGGTCGACCTGAACGAATACATTCCGCATCACTTTGTGGTAACACCTGCTTCGGCCGCCGAAAAGAAGGTGAAACCGGTTCGCTGGCTTATTGTGCTTGGCGCGATGTTTAGCACTTTCTTCTTATCCATGATCATGATTATTCTCATCGAGCGTATTCGTGAATCGTATCAAAGTCTTAAAAGCGAAGGGGAGGCCTAATTGCTGGGCAAATCGTCCATAACGTGGTTTTATAGTATCGGGATAGGATTCATTGCTGCGAGCATAGTAGCTACCCTATTCGATATCTATTACCTCTACCTTTTTCCAGCGGCAATAGCTGTTGGACTTTTGGCGCTGTTTCGCGCTGATCGCTTAATCATGCTCACGGCCTTCTTTGTCCCTTTATCGGTTACCATTCAAGACCTTGGTTTTGGTGCAGGTTTAAGTTTGCCAACGGAACCCATGATCATCCTGATCATGCTTGCAGCCATTTTAAAATTGGCGCATGAAGGGGTATGGGACAAGGATTTTATACGTCACCCTGTCACTATTGCAATCCTTGTAAATACAGCCTGGGTTTTACTTACCACCTTTACGAGCACGATGCCGCTTATTTCCCTGAAGTTTTTCATTTCGCGCATCTGGTTCATCATTGTTTTCTATTTCTTCGCTTCGCATATGTTCAGCGATATGCGCAGGAGCATGAATTTTATTTGGTTCTTCCTGATTGCTTCGATAGGAGTTGTAAGCTATATCATGGTACTTCATAGCACATACGGTTTCGAGCGTGACGCCATTTTTGATATTATTCAGCCCTTCTTTTGGATTCACGGAGTTTACGCGGCCATGGTGGCTATGTTGGTTCCTGTATTTTTTATCATGGCATTGAAGGGGAAGGAGTTTCATTATTCTCCCTTGCGTCGGAGCTTTCTGATGTTTTTTGCGGTAGTCTTTGGAGCAGCGGTATTGTTCTCCTACACACGAGCAGCTTGGCTCAGCGTATTTGCTGCAGGGGTGGCTGGAGCGGTTTTTCTCTTAAGGGTCAATCTTAAGCTCATTTATACGGCGGTTATTTTGGTTGTTGGCGTAACGCTTTATTACCAAAGTGATATCATGATGGAATTGTCGCGGAATAAAACCGGATCAAATTCCAAGAATATGGAGAAGCACCTGCAAAGTGCCACCAATATTCGAAACGACCCTTCCAATTTGGAGCGGATAAACAGATGGAGTTGTGCATGGCGCATGTTCCAGGATAAACCAATATTTGGCTTTGGTCCGGGAACGTATATGTTCCAGTATGCACCCTATCAACTGAGTTATCAGAAAACCGTGATTAGCACAAATTTCGCTACCCTGGGACATGCCCACAGCGAATGGCTCAACCCTTTGGCGGAAATGGGTCTAATAGGCATGCTGACCTGGTTTGCTGTTTTTGTGCTCACCTTTTTTCGCGCCCTTAACCTGATATACTATGCCGAGGATAAACGTATACGCTACTTAACTTTAGCCTTAACCTTAGCTATATTCACTTATTTTGTTCACGGATTTTTGAATAGCTATTTTGATTACGACAAGATCGCTGTTCCTTTTTGGGCTTTTATTTCCATCATTGTTTGCATGGATATAAAGAATAAAAAAGACCAAAAAGCTGCTGTTGAAGCTTAAAATCCCATTAAATTGCGCCCAATTATGATAGAAAGAGATACGCTGGTTTTTGACCTGATTAAACAGGAATTAGCTCGTCAAGAGGAAGGGATTGAACTTATTGCTTCTGAGAACTTTGTGAGTCCGCAGGTAATGGAAGCCATGGGCTCTGTTTTGACCAATAAATACGCCGAAGGCCTACCTGGAAAGCGTTATTATGGTGGATGTGAGATTGTCGATCAGGTAGAACAATTGGCTATTGACCGTATCTGCCAATTATTTGGGGCTAAATGGGCGAATGTTCAGCCACACTCGGGTGCGCAGGCCAATGCGGCAGTAATGCTGGGTGTGCTAAAACCAGGAGATAAAATCTTAGGCTTTGATCTTTCACATGGTGGCCATTTAACGCACGGCTCACCAGTTAATTTTTCCGGGAAACTTTATGTGCCTTCTTTCTATGGAGTTGAAAAAGAAACCGGACTAATTGATTTCAATAAAATTGCGGAAACGGCAAAAAGAGAGCAACCCAAGTTAATTATCTGCGGTGCTTCATCATACACCCGCGACTGGGATTATAAAACACTTCGTGAAATAGCGGATTCAGTGGGTGCCTTATTAATGGCAGATATCTCTCATCCAAGTGGGTTGATTGCCACAGGATACTTGAATAATCCAATTCCATACTGCCATATCGTTACTTCTACCACGCATAAAACACTTCGCGGACCACGTGGTGGAGTGATTATGATGGGAGAAGATTTCGAAAATCCTTGGGGACTAAAAACGCCAAAAGGAGAAACACGTATGATGTCTTCAATTCTCGATTCTGCGGTATTCCCAGGAACCCAGGGTGGACCTCTTGAGCACGTCATTGCAGCGAAGGCAGTTGCTTTTGGTGAAGCATTGACGGATACGTACAAAACCTATTGCGGACAAGTCATTAAGAATGCCCAAGCTATGGCTGCTGCTTTTATGGACAAAGGGTATGAAGTAATCAGTGGAGGTACAGACAACCACATGATGCTTATTGACCTTCGTTCACAAGACCTGAATGGAAAGTTGGCTGAAAACACCTTGGTCAAAGCCCATATCACCATCAATAAAAACATGGTTCCTTTTGATGATAAGTCGCCATTTGTAACTTCAGGAATGCGTATCGGTTCTCCAGCAATTACTAGCCGCGGTATGAAAGAACAAGATGTGGTGAAAATTGTTGATTTGATTGACGCTGTATTGATGAATCATGCCGATGAATCAAAAATAACAGCCATTTCGAAGGAAGTAAATGCCTTGATGGCTGACTTTCCTTTGTACAAATAACCATGGATAATCCGCTGGCATGTAAGGTGCTGAGTATTCAGCAACTCTCCCCAACTGTTCGTCAGTTTAGGATCAGTTATGCATGGAGTGATCAATTTATACCGGGGCAATTTGTAATGCTCGATTTACCAATCGAAGCAAAGTTCACCACCCGAAGTTATTCGATTGCTTCGGCACCAAATTCTGAAGGATGGATAGAGTTGTGTATCGTCCAAAAACCGGGTGGACCTGGAACAGCATTTCTTTTTAGTCAAGTTACTGAGGGTACGCTGCTTCAGGTTTCTGAGCCACAGGGTAAATTTGTTCTAACAGACACCGATTCTCCTATTTGTTTCATAGCTACAGGTACCGGAGTTGCTCCTTTTCGGGCGATGATTCAAGAAAACCTGAAAAAAAATGGGGCTCTAGATACGCCGATTACTTTGGTATTTGGAAATCGGTTTGCGCACGACATTCTTTATCATGAAGAATGGGAGAACCTTGCTGCCACGGACCCGAATTTTACATTCATTCCTGTTTTATCGCGCGACGAAAATTGGGAAGGACCTCGCGGTTATGTGCATGAACATTACCTTCCAATCGCTGAGGCAAATAATACCTATCATTTTTATCTGTGCGGTTGGACGAACATGGTTCGCGAGGCGAAGAACAAGCTGAAATCACTGGGTTTCTCGAGGAAACAGCTTAAGTTTGAACTTTACGACTGATGAATAAAAACCTTCGCGACGGCCTTCACCTTGTTTCAAAATTTACACTGAGGAAGGGGTGGAATGCTTTTTTGGTATGGTCTTCCTACCAGCTGGCGAAACGTTTTAAGATTCCTGTGCACTGGGGTCAGCCAATTTCTCTCAGCATCGAACCAACAACCTCTTGCAATTTGCGTTGTCCTCAATGCCCCAGCGGACTGCGGTCTTTCAGTAGGCCTACAGGCATGCTTCAGGGGGATTTATTTGCTAAGTTGGTTGATGAGCAGAAGAAGAGCCTATGGTACATGACCTTGTATTTTCAAGGAGAGCCCTATTTGAATCCTGAGTTTTTGGACATGGTTTCTTACGCTTCCAAAAATGGAATCTATACCGCAACCAGCACAAATGCCCACTACCTCACTCCGGAAAATTCAAAGCGCACTATTGAATCTGGACTTAATCGATTGATAATTTCCATTGATGGCGTTGATCAGGATGCTTACGGAAAATACCGGATTGGGGGCAGTCTTCAGAAGGTATTGGATGGAACGAAGAACTTGATTGAAGCACGAAAAGCTGCTGGAAATGATAGACTTCATATCATTTGGCAGTTCATTGTTTTTGCCCATAATGAAGGGCAGCTGGATGAAATCAGAAAATTAGCCAAGGAATACGAGGTGGATGAGCTGGCCATCAAAACGGCCCAAATTTATGATTATGCCGATGGTAGCGACCTGCTGCCTGAAAACGAAAAGTACCGCCGTTATACGGAAATGAGTGCTGGCTTCGTTATTAAAAATAGCCTACTTAATCACTGTTGGAGGATGTGGCAATCCTGTGTCATTACTTGGGATGGTAAAGTTGTTCCTTGTTGCTTCGACAAAGATGCTACCCATCGCCTAGGTGATTTAAAAAAGGATAGTTTCCCATCAATTTGGGGCTCTGAGGAGTACCAGAACTTCCGAAGGGCGGTTTTGGGCGGAAGATCCAATATCGATATCTGCAAAAATTGCAGTGAAGGAACCCGAATTTGGGAATCTTAATTCACTGAGGCAACATTCGTGGAATAGGTTGGGTCTTGTAGGCAGGAGTGTGGAAAAGCCACTGCGAAAGAACAAAGCCAAAAAGTTTTTGTTATTGCGCATAAAAAGCCGTAAATACTAGCTTTTATCGAATTGTTTTTTGCCTCAGGAGTCTTAATTTCTTAACTTCGAGAAATTGTTTTGTTAATAAACTATTGTTAGCGCCGCGTATGAAAAAATTATTACTATTTGTAATGTTCTTGATGGCCGCACTGGTTACGCAAAAGGCAGAAGCCTCACACGTAATGGGTTCGGACATTGTTTATCGTTGCCTTGGTAACGGTAAATACGAGATCGTTGTAAGGGTATACCGTGACTGTAACGGTATCCAGCTGAGCCAATCCAATGTGGTTGCTCGTTGTAGCTCGAGCACGATTACCATTTCAAGTCAGACCAAAGTCTCCACTCGTGATATCACGGGTATTGATGCGAACTGCCCTACTCAAAGCCGTTGTGCTGGATCTTCTTTCCAGTATGGGGTTGAGGAGCATATTTGGAAAATGACGGTCGACTTGAGTAATTACTCTTGTTGTGAATGGACCTTGAGCTGGGAGCAGTGCTGCCGTAACGGTAACATTACCACTGGTCAGTCCGGTCAAAACTTCTTTACCACAGCAACGCTGAATAAATGTGTTACGCCATGTAACAGTTCTCCTGACTTCACCAACCCTCCGGTTGCGATTATTTGTCATAACCAGGATTTCGTATTCAACAACGGAGCCTTGGATACCGTTGACTCTGGTGACTCTTTGAGTTATGAGTTGGTAAACGGATTAACTGGTTTGAACTCATCTGTTACGTATTCTGGAAACTTCTCTCCAGTACGTCCGATGACCTTCTTTGGTTTCCCTAACCAAAACTTACAGTGGCCTGCAGGTTTCCGTTTGGATCCTTTGACAGGTGACCTTTTGTTCCGTCCAACTCAGGTTAACCAGGTAGCTATTGTGGTTATCGAGGTGAAAGAGTGGAGAAAAGTGAATGGAACGATGCAAGTCGTCGGGCGAACGCGAAGGGACATGCAGATTATTGTCGTCGCCTGTCCGAATAATAAGGTCCCGAAAATTTTGCCACCTTACAGTAAACAGGCGTGTGCAGGGCAAACTACCTGTATAACCATTGCAACGGACGATGATGACTCGGGAGATACGGTGCGGATATCCTGGAACAAGGGTATTCGTGGAGCCACCTTTACGAACAATAACTCTTCGGTGAAACATGCCTCAGGAGAGGTTTGTTGGACACCAACCAAGAACGATATTAGTAACATACCTTATACATTCACCATCACGGCGAGGGATGATGCCTGTCCATTGGCGGGTCAATCGGTCAGGGCCTTCTCGATATTTGTCCGAGAGACGCCCGAGGCCACGCTAGAAACGAAGGTCCTCACCTGCGGTAAGGTGGCAATCAATCATACACCAGATAAGAGTTATGCTGGCTACCAGTTTAGCTATGTAATTCGAGATAGTTTGAACAGAGCTGCTTGGTCTGGAAATAACCAGGTGGATACTGCCTTCTTACAGCCGGGTGTATACCGCGTATTCTTGAATATGCAGACCTCCACCCCTTGTTTTAATATTGTTACAGACTCTATTGTGGTTCCTGAATTCGTTCAGGTAACTATTCCGAGCGATACCTTCATTTGTTCGGGTTATCCGATGACCATTGCTTCCAATACAAAGCATGGAAACTCGCCCTATGTTTATGAGTGGACGAAATTTAACGACACACTTTATGGCGATTCGGTCTTAGCCACCTCTGCAGACATAACCGTCAATCCAGATACGAATGCGACTTATGTTATTCAAGTCAAGGATGCGAATGGCTGTTACAACTGGGATACAGTAAATATCGCGTGGCGACCGCTTCCTCTGGTAGATATGGGGCCGGATAAACGGGTATGTTATGGAACTTTAGTAACCATTGATGCCGGTAACGATTCGACCCTACTCACCTATGAATGGAATACGGGCGATACCAGTCGAATAATTTATGTTACCGATAGTATGAATTACCGTGTTAAAGTCACGGATACCATTGGCTGTTATAACTTCGATACGGTTAAAGTCAGGGTAAATGATCCTCGTCCGGATTTAGGCTCCGATATATGGAGATGCAAGAATGATACAACACGCTTATCGGCAGTTGGTGCGGATACCTACCAATGGTTCTATGCAGACTTGTATAACCCAGGAGGGACGAATACCCCTATAGGTACGAATAACTTCTATGATTATATCGTGACTCAAACACGGAGCTTTATCGTGCGAGGTACACAAACTTATCAAGGAGTGACCTGTTCGAATATTGATTCGATAACCGTGAGTATGAATGATTTACCAGTGATCAACTTCAATCCGCAAGGTCCACATTGTGTGGATGCTGGTCCGATTTCATTGCTTACCTACCTCGACTTCCCAACCTTGTATACAGGTACCTGGAGAAGTGATGTGAATCCTTCCTTTGTACAAAGTGGAATATTCTTCCCAGACAAGAGTGGTCCAAGTACGAATGGTACTCAGCATCAGGTTATCTACCGTGTAACGGATAATAATGGATGTTCGAATGAGAAAGCCGTACGTGTGCATATATTGCCTTTACCAGAAATTGTATTGCAAGATTCAATTGCGGTATGTGGTGATGCACCAGACTTAAGCTTGAATACCCTTATTAAAACACACAATCCAGCGATGTCGTTGGGAGTACCAACTTGGGCAAGTATGGATAATAATCCTACGGTGAATGCCAATATTGTGAAGAATCCACCGAACAATCAAACGCTGATTGTGAAGAATCTTCCACAAGGTGCTTCTTACCCGATCATCTATAACTACAAGAACAATACGTCTAAGTGTTCGAACCAGGATACTGTAATTGTTCGTGTGAAGGCTGTGCCTAAAACAGATGCAGGTGTGTTGCCACAATATTGCTGGAACGATGATCCTGTGAACCTGAATACTGCAGCTAAACCTTCTCCAACAACTGGTGGAATAGGAGCTTGGACTGCTTCAGGTATCATCCTGAATGGAACGAATGATGGATTTACACCCCAAGATGTAGGACCTGCATTTAAGTTCACTCTTCCAGGAACTCCTGTTACATTCACCTATACTTATACGGTAGAGGGATGTTCGAAATCGGATGATGTTACCTCTTTAATTAAGGGTATACCAGATGTAAGCTTGAACCCGCTATTGGGAGTTTGTGAAGACACTTCTTTAATTGATCTTGAAAACCGCGGTACTCCTTATTCATTTGGAGCTGGCGTTTGGACAGGTGATGGTGTGTCAAATAATAAATTTGATCCGGCAGCAGCTGGAATCGGATTCCACAGGTTAACCTATACCTATAAGAGCCCAACAACGCAATGTTCGAATACGGCTAACTTCCAAACAGAAGTTCAAGCGAAACCTACATTGCAGTTCCAGAGTCCTGATGCGGCATGTGCTGGCTTGACCTTCAAGCTCGACGTAGCCATTCAGAATGCACCAGGATTCATCTGGTCTCGTCTAGGTGATGGTGTGTTTGAAAGTGCAGGAAGCGGAAGAACTACGTCAAATCTTTTGAATACAGAGTACTTCCCAGGAACTACAGATATCAATAATGAAGGTTTTGTCATATTCGGAGAGACTTCGAACCCGAGATATTGTCAGCCAGCGCGTTTGGCACAGAGTGTGAAAATCTTCCCAATCCCGACGATTGAGATTGTTGAACCACTCGACAAATGTGATACGAACAGTCAGATTTATGAGGCCATTACAGATGCCGCTCCTGGATATCAATTGGATTGGAGCTTCTCTGATGGTTTTGATACTACGGAGTTCAGCGACCCATTCTTGTTCCATAGTTTGAAAGGACCAGGAACCTATACGGTTGACTTAACTATCCACTCTGACTCTGCGTTTGGATATTGCGAGAATACCGCGCAACAAGTGAGTGTGGAAGTATTCCCAACACCAGTTGCCGATATCGGTGCAAATCGTTTCCAAACTACAGTAGCACTTCCTGGAATTCAGTTCTATGATAAGTCGACTATTGGTGGCGGTGGTTCAATCACTGATTGGTACTGGACATTTGGAGATCGCAACAATTCGAGCTCAGATGAAAAAGACCCATTCTTTGAATATCCAATTAACCTACCAACTGATACAGGTACATTCCCAGTTGTATTGCGTGTAAGCACTGCGAATGGATGTTTTGCCTATGCAGTTGATTCAATCCGAATTGGCCCAGATATCACGGTATTTATCCCGAATGCGTTTACACCAAACGGATTTGGAGAATCAATGAATAACAGGTTCTTTGTAGTAGCCGACGGATTTGACACTTTTGAAATCACCATCTTTAACCGTTGGGGAGAGCGCATGTACTACTCAACAGATATTGCAGAAGGTTGGGATGGAATGTACAAAGGCGTAGAAGCTCAGCAGGATGTATATGTATACGTTGTGCGGGTGAAATCGCTTGCCGGTAAAGAGTTTGAGTATTACGGAACAATTACACTGCTTCGATAGAGCAGAGAATATGTATCCTTAGAATAAACCACTGTGAAATCACAGTGGTTTTTTTATTTTGTGTCATGTCGTCTTCCGGGCACATCGCCGGTATGATTGTGCGCATGGAGAATAACCGTGCCTTATTAAAGTATCACAGGAGGTATAAGGATATTTTTGAGCAATATGCCAATACATCCTTACAGAAGCCGCTTGAATGGCGGGAGATGAGTGAGTCTGAAAGGAAGGACCTTATAGCGCACTTGCGTCAAGTTCTTCAGGATGAGAAACAGAATAATTGGAAAGCTCGTGTATGAAGTATTCTGATAACCGGAACGCTTATATTTATTTTCGCCGCGCTCTTTCGCTGGGTCTTTATGTAAGGGCAAAAAAAAAGCGAAGCCTTTGGGCTCCGCTTTTTAATAGTGTATAAGGTAAATTAAAGACCGAATGCGGCTTTAACTTGATCTACGTAGTCGAGTTTCTCCCAAGTAAACAATTCAACTTCTACTGTTTTTTCATTCTCTTTTCCCTTGTTGAAGGTTTTAGTGACAACACGTGGATCACGGCCCATATGTCCGTATGCAGCAGTCTCAGAGTATATTGGGTTTCTTAATTTCAAACGCTGTTCGATGGCGTATGGACGCAGGTCAAAGATTTGTTCCACTTTACGTGCAATGGACCCATCATCCATACCTACTTTATTGGTTCCATAGGTATTGATATAAACACCACATGGTTTTGCTACACCAATAGCATAGGACACCTGAACAAGAACCTCATCACAGATTCCTGCAGCAACCAGGTTTTTCGCAATATGACGTGTTGCATAAGCTGCTGAACGGTCTACTTTGGATGGATCTTTTCCTGAGAATGCTCCACCGCCGTGCGCGCCTTTTCCGCCATAGGTATCCACGATGATTTTTCTTCCGGTTAATCCGGTATCTCCGTGAGGACCACCAATCACAAATTTCCCTGTTGGGTTGATATGATAGATGATTTGGTCGTTGAATAGTTTTTGAAGTTCAGGTTTCATCTGTGCCTTCACGCGAGGAATAAGGATTTTTTTAACATCATTATTGATCACGTTCAACATCATTTCTTCTGAATCGAAATCGTCGTGCTGCGTTGAAACAACAATAGCATCGATTCGTGTTGGCTGGTTATCATCATCGTATTCGATGGTCACCTGGCTTTTTGCATCCGGACGGAGGTAGGTCATTTGTTTTCCTTCTCTGCGGATGGCAGCAAGTTCTTGCAAAAGCTTGTGAGCGATATCTAAGGCCAATGGCATATAGTTGTCGGTTTCGCGGGTAGCGTATCCGAACATCATACCTTGGTCACCTGCTCCTTGATCTTCTGGATTCACGCGCTCAACACCTTGGTTGATGTCTGGCGATTGTTCGTGAATGGCCGAAAGAACTCCACATGAGTTGGCTTCAAACATGTATTCGCTTTTGGTGTATCCAATTTTCTTGATTACTTCACGAGCGATGGTTTGAACATCCAGGTAAGCGTTGGATTTTACTTCTCCTGCGAGTACAACCTGACCTGTGGTAACAAGAGTTTCACAGGCAACCTTTGAGGTTGAGTCATAAGCAAGAAAGTTATCTATTAGCGCATCGCTAATCTGATCAGCTACCTTGTCTGGGTGCCCTTCAGAAACAGATTCAGAGGTAAATAAATATGGCATGTATGCTAGTTTAAAGGAATGCGAAAATAGGGAATAGCTTAGCAATTTGCAATTGAGCTCCAAATGGATTCATAAACCATTTTTAGAACCGAAATTTGAGCTGCTATTTAGCCGAAAAGATGTTGAAATAATTCTTCGACCTTTTTGATTTCGATGACTTCAATGCCCGATTTTTTCGACTTGATTGGCTTATTTCCAGCTGCGATAAAAATCTTCTCAAAACCCAACTTTTCAGCTTCAACCACCCGCTGCTCCAACTTGCTTACCGCACGTACTTCGCCAGAAAGGCCTACTTCCCCAGCGAATGCATATTCATAAGGCACATATATATCTTCATAGGAAGAGAGAATGGCCGTTACGATAGATAAATCCATGGCTGGATCCTCTAATTTCAGTCCACCGGTTATATTAATAAAGACATCCTGTTGAGCGAGACGAAATCCGCAGCGTTTTTCGAGAACTGCAAGGAGCATATTTAAACGCCGGAGGTCATAGCCATTCACGTTACGTTGTGGTGTTCCATAAACTGCCGAGCTTACAAGTGCTTGTGTCTCTACCATCATAGGGCGATTACCCTCAATGGTTGCACCGATGCATATTCCGCTCAGTTCTTCGTTTTTCTGAGAGATTAATATTTCTGAAGGATTGGCTACCTCACGCAGTCCCGCCTGAAGCATTTCATAGATTCCAATTTCAGCCGTTGAGCCGAAACGGTTTTTTGAGGAACGAAGCAAGCGGTAATTATGGTGGCGGTCGCCTTCAAACTGAAGTACAGTATCCACCATGTGTTCGAGCACCTTCGGACCAGCAATAAATCCTTCCTTAGTTATATGTCCGATTAAAAAGATGGGAATATGGCGGCTTTTAGCGATGCGAATCAATTCATTTGTGCATTCCCTGATTTGAGTCACCGTACCAGGAGCGGATTCAATGTTTTCACTTTGCAGGGTTTGAACCGAATCAATTACAATTACATCCGGGTCGTTCTCATCAATATAATCAAGTATGACATGGAGGGAGGTTGCCGATACAACGTAACAGGCTTCGTTTTTAATTCCTATGCGGTCGGCGCGCATTTTAATCTGACTTTCACTTTCCTCTCCTGACACATAGAGAAATTTCCCCTGCATCTGAACCGCGAGCTGAAGCATGAGGGTCGATTTGCCAATTCCTGGTTCTCCACCAATTAAAACGACAGCTCCTGGGACGATTCCACCTCCTAATACGCGGTTTAATTCTTCATCGGGCGTTCGGATTCGGATTAATTCAGGGTGTTCGAGGTGCTGAATGCTCTTTGCGGGAGCATGTTCGGTTTTTCTTTTGGCCTTCGTATTCGGACTAACCACTTCTTCAACAATTGTGTTCCATTCCCCGCAGGACGGGCATTTTCCGGCCCATTTGGCTGCGCGATAGGCACAAGATTGACAGATATATGCTAAGTTTTTTTTGGCCATTCGAACCTATTGATGAGAGATTGCGTTAAATCTTGATGAAATGCGTAACACGCAGTTGCAATAAACATATTTTTTCTATTTTTGCCACAACCCTAATAAGACCTTAACATTATTGTGATTATTATGAAAAAGCTCTTTGCTCTGTTCCTCGCCCTCGGATTAACTCTGGGATCTGCTGTGAACACTCTATCTGCTCAAACAGAAGATTCGTCTGCTCAAACTGAACAAACATCCGACACGGGCACAGCTCCTGCTGAAGAAGCTGCTGCACCTGCTGAAGAACCAGCAGCTGAAGAAACAACTGTTGTCGAGGAAACCTCAGAAAAAGGTATCCACCAAGTAATTAAAGAAAAATTCATCGAAGGTGATCCTGTGTGGATGACTCCGGTATTGATTTGTTTGATTCTTGGATTGGCTGTAGCTATTGAAAGAATTATTACCCTTAGCCTTTTCTCTATTAATAAGGACAAATTTGTTCTAGAAATTGAAGAAGCGGTTAAAACTGGTGGCGTTGAAGCTGCTAAAGAAGTTTGCCGTAATACCCGCGGACCTATCGCTTCTATCTTCTACCAAGGACTTGATCGTTCTGACGAAGGAATCGAAGTAGTAGAAAAAACTATCGTTTCTTACGGTTCTGTGCAAATGGGACAAATGGAAAAAGGAATGGTTTGGTTGTCGCTCTTTATCGCACTTGCCCCGATGCTCGGGTTTATGG
>JALRIQ010000065.1 GCA_023277325.1 Bacteroidia bacterium
CCTTTTTTCATTATTTGCAAAAATATAGGATTATAACCTTTTGAAGCCCGATATATTGTTTATTGAAAGGCGCAGGCCACGGAAAGTACGGAGACTTTGCAGTTGGCTTCTTTAATCAAGACACCCGCACAAGCCTCCAACGTTGCACCTGTTGTGATTACATCATCAATAAGTAAAACATGCTTGCCTGCGATTTCTTCCAAGGAATGAATGGCGAAGGATTCCTGGGCATTTTCCCAACGTGCGATGCGGGATAACCTGGTTTGCGACCCTGTATTTTCCATTTTGAGTAATACCTCCTCATACAAGGGAATGGCGCTGAGCTCTGCAAAACCCCGGGCAAGAATAGCGGCCTGATTATAGCCGCGCACTTTTTTCTTTTTCGGATGGATGGGAACGGGCACCAAACAATCAATATCCATCAAAAAAGAACCCTGCTTCACTTCTTCATACATCCATTTGCCCAGCAAAATCCCCAAATCAGCCCGATTCCGATACTTCAAAGCATGTAATAACACCTGAATTCGCGCTCCCTTATTATAGAAATAAACCGCAGCAGCTTTTTGCATTGGGACCCGTCCCCAGAAAAGACGCTCCACCATGTTCTCAGGATGTTGCGCTTGTTTAGTACTCGGCAATTTGGCACGACATCGTAAACAAACCAATTCCTCCCCTTCATACAGCGCAGAACTGCATGCTTCACAGAGCTGAGGAAAGAAGAGATGAAAAAAATCCTGCAAAAGTGCCATTATCAATACCTTTGCACTCAAGTTAGAAAAAGATGTTCGAAGACACCCAAAGAAAAGAAATAGAAGAGCTTGGAGAGTTCGGTTTAATTAAAAATTTGACAGAATCTTTACAAAACAAGGTCCCAAGTACCATTTTTGGGGTGGGCGACGATGCTGCCGTGCTTGGTGAAGGAACTAAAAAAACCTTGATCAGCACCGACATGTTGGTGGAAGGAGTTCACTTCGATTTGAGCTTTCATCCACTCAAGCATTTGGGATATAAAGCTGTTGTTGTGAATCTTTCCGACATCGTAGCGATGAATGGTACCCCAGAACAAATTGTGGTATCCCTCGCTTTTAGCAGTCGCTTTTCTGTTCAGGCTATTCAAGAATTGTATGAAGGAATTCGCCTCGCATGCGAATTTTATCAGGTTGACTTAGTAGGCGGTGATATTTCTTCAAACCGCCAAGGACTTGCCATCTCCATCACTGCCGTAGGTACTTCTGAAGAAGAAGAAATTGTATACCGCAAAGGAGCAAAAGAAAACGACCTGCTTTGTGTGAGTGGCGATTTGGGTGCTGCCTATATGGGCTTGCAGCTTTTGGAACGCGAAAAGCAGGTGTTTTTAGCCAATCCGGAAATGCAGCCAGACCTTGATGGCTTCGACTATATCCTTCAAAGGCAATTGAAACCTGAAGCACGCCTTGATATAATCAAAGAACTGAAAAAAGCGGGTGTTCGTCCTACCTCTATGATTGATGTAAGCGATGGATTGGCTTCTGAAATCTTCCACCTCTGTGATGCATCGAATGTAGGCATGGCCGTCTATGAGCTAAAAACCCCAATTGACCCAGCCACTGTAACTGCCGCAGAGCAATTTAACCTCGACCCAATGACCTGCGCCCTTAATGGAGGCGAAGATTATGAATTGCTGTTCACCATCGACCAAAAAGACTTTGAAACTGTGCGTAAAATGGAGTCGGTTTCTATTATCGGTCACGTGACACAAAAAGAGGCAGGTAAAGTGGTGGTGACGAAAAACGACAACCAATTTGATCTAAAAGCCCAAGGCTGGAAACATTTCGGGTAGGAAGGGGTTTGAAAAAGGCCCTTCGGCAAGCTCAGGATGACGGGTTACGGGTTAGAGGTTACAGGTTAGGGCAAAAGAGAGTGGTTATTCCAGTACGCGATGAATCGCGTACCTACTTGTGCGTTTAACTCAATTGTAAATTCTACAATCCGCCACCTGTTCACTGGAGCACTTTGCGAAGGTGAAAGCTTTTTCAACCAAGGCGGATCTCCTCATCCCGTCACTCCTTATCTCCTCACCTTCGTAACATGAGTAGAAACCACAAGGCTAATAGACCGCCAGCGAAAACATTAGGGTGAAACTAATCCATCCCCCACGCGTCGTAGAGGAGATTGATAAAGCGGTTTTCTTCTGGCTTCATTTCATTGTCGGCCATAACCACTTGCATCGCAAAATCAAGGACCCTGTTGCGGTCTTCCTGGCTGCTGATCGCATAAAAACGTGCAGAAACTTCACTGAAATGACCTTCCATCTCTTCGCCTGGAAGCGCTTTTAAGAAGGCTTGCTCCTTGATAAGATCTATTTTTCCAGAGAATGAATTCTCCAAAAAGTCGCTGATAATCTGAAGTTCTTCATGCGAAGCACCCCCATCGGAAAGGGATAAAATCACCAAGAGGTGAAAACCCGACTCCGTGCGATTCATAGATGTGACAAATTGCGTAGGCATACGTGTCAAATATAGGATTTTTTCTATTCTGATAAGGGAAGAATCAGGTTCCATTTTTCAGGACCGTCTTGCGCCAAGCGACCCTGCCTAATTTGCAAGGGCGAAGGGAAATTATTGGTGTACAATTGTCCGGTTCCTAATCCTTGTGGCAAGGGATTATCGCAGCCTGCGGTGTATTGGGCAATAGCTGCCAAACCCAAATTGGATTCAAGAGCCGAGGTAATCCACCAAGCGGTTTCCATGGCTTCTGCATTTTTGATCCATGCGCTGCTGGTAGCAAATGCCCCGAGCAGACCAGGTTTTAGAATGAGGTATTTCGGACGAATGGCCTTGATCATTTTCTTGCCTTCATCCAAGGGATTCACTCCCAAAAGCTCTTCGTCGAGCGCAATATCCAATGGTGATTTCGCGCAAAGTTCAGCCATCATTTCCCAATTGCCCTGCCGTATCGGTTGTTCGATACTATGCAGTTCAAAACGATGAAGATCATTGAGCATGGCCAGGGCATCGGATAAGGGAAAAGCACCATTTGCATCCACCCTAAGCTCTATTTGAAAGGGCGAATATTTCTTTCGGATGGCCTCCAGCATGCGGCATTCCTCGTCGAAATCCAAGGCGCCAATTTTCATCTTGATGCATCGATAGCCTTGTTGAATCTTATCTTCAACCTGCTCCAGCATTTCTTCTTTGCTGGCCATCCATATCAATCCATTGATTTCAATAGACGATAAGCCATCGGCAAATGGGCCCTTGAAAAACTGACGTCGTCCTCCATTTTTCAGGTCGCGCAAGGCTGTATCTAAACCAAAAGCAATACTCGGCCATTGGGCTAAGTCTAACTCTTCAAGCGGCAATCCTTCGTTGAAGGCCTCGATTGTTTGATTGAGCTTTTCCAGAAAATCAGGGCGATCATCAATGCTGAGGCCAATAAACGGACTGATTTCTCCATACCCTTCAAGTGGCCCTTCCTGTATTTTCAGCAAGAAGAGACGTTTGGTTTCCAGCACATTTCTGGAGGTTTTGGCTGGCTTCTTAAACTTAAGATCGTGTATGGTATAGGAGGCTATCATCCTATGGAAGCAAATATTGAAGTTCAGCGACAAAAATTAGCACCTGGAACAAAGAACCTAAACTAAGTCCTTTAAGAAAGGGGTTGTATTCTGCCGGATTTTTCTTCGGCTTCAATACTTGTAAAGAATTGATCAAAACGGGGATAAAACCCAATAAAGCAAGGAAACGAAGACGAACATCCGGAGGATTTGACGTTGGCGAAAAGCAAGCGCTCAAATTGAGGTTCCAGAGGTAGATAAACTGACAAGCCAAAGCGGCCAGGATAAGCAAGGCATGATAGATTCGCGCTTTTTCACCACCCATGAGCACCACCAAAGTTCGTTTATTGGAATTTCTGTCATTCTCAATATCCCGCATATTATTGATGTTCAGCACACCCGCTGACAGGAATCCATAGCTGAGGGCTGGATAAATCAGGGCAGCATTGATTTCTCCGAGGTATAAAAAGGAAACGCCTAAAATCGAAACAAGACCAAAAAATCCCACGACAAAAACATCGCCCAACCCGGCATAGCCATAAGGTCTTTTCCCAACAGTATAACGTATTGCAGCCCAGATGGCCGCAACTCCAAGACCCAACATACCCAGTGCCTGAAACATTTGATCCGGACCAAAGGCCATAGCGATTAGGGCTATTCCGAGAATGAAAGTTAATGCCCCACAAAGGAATAAGGCACGTTTCATTTCTACCTGGGTGATTACGCCAGATTGCAAAGCACGCTGCGGACCTACGCGATGTTCGTTGTCGGTGCCTTTGGTGAAGTCGCCATAATCATTGGCCAGGTTGGAAAGAATCTGCAATCCAAAAGCAGTGAGTAGGGCGAGGGTAAAAATCAACCAATCGAAAACGATATTCACTTCAGGAAGAAAACTCCCGAGGATAATCCCCCCTGCCGCAAGGGGCAAGGTTCTTAGGCGCAGTGCCCCAATCCATGCTTTTGTTTTTACACTCATAAACAACCTGTTCGTCCGCCGTCGATTACCATATTTGTTCCGGTAATATAGGCCGCTTGTTGTGAGGCAAGGAAGACGGCTGCATTGGCCACTTCATCCGGCGTACCAAAACGCCCCATCGGAATTTCAGCGAGCATTTCCTGCTCCACTTCAGTAATGGCATGTCCGCCTTTATTGGCTTTAGTTTCTATGATGGATGACAACCGACCTGTGCTTGTTGCTCCTGGCAATACGTTGTTTACGGTAATTCCCTGAGGTGCAAGTTCCAATGAAAGGGTCTTTGACCAGGAAGCAACGGCTCCGCGGGTGGTATTCGAAACACCCAATCCTTTTAATGGAATCTTCACCGAGGTAGAAATTACATTGATGATTCTTCCATAACCCGACTTGCTCATTCCAGGAAGTACAGCCTGGGTGATTTGATGATTATTAATCAGGTGGGCATTAAGTGCCGCATAAAATGCTTCTGTGGTGGCATTGGTAATTGGTCCTCCAGGAGGGCCTCCGGTATTATTCACCAGAATATGGTAGACATTGCTGAGGCATGCGGTTTCTATAGCCAGCTTCACTGCGTTCGTATCTGAAAAATCAGCCACCAACATAGCGTGCTGCTGGCCTTTTGATGAATCGAGCTCAGCCATTACTTTTCCAAGTTTCTCCGCATTGCGGGCAAACAGCGTTACGTTTGCTCCTGCAGCTGCAAGACCCAAAGCAATGCTGCGACCTATTCCATCTGAACTGCCACAAACGAGGGCATTTTTATTTTCTAAGTTGATAATCATGATGCCCTGCAAAAATGCAGAATTTCGAGGAGGAATGTATGATAATGCACTCCCGAGCTTTGTATCTTTGCCCCATGCACGATCTGGAGCCTTATTATATGTGGCGAGATCTTTATGTGGCGAGCGAAGACGAGAATTCTCCTTTCTTTGAACGGGAGTACAGTGAGTTTGAGTTCACCAACCAGATCTACAACCATCTCATTCACCCTCAATGGGACTTTTTTGGTTCGAATACACTCTATCTAAAAATCCTATATGCCGATTACGATGAAGGCTTCTGCATCATCGAAATGATTGGGGAATGGAACGATGCGGTCGATAATGATATCATGTTCCTCAAGCGTGATATCCTGGAACACCTGATCGACTTTGGAATCACGCGCTTTATTATGATTGGCGAAAATGTGCTGAATTTCCATGCTTCCGATGATAGCTACTATGAAGAGCTATACAGCGATATTGAGGATGACGGATGGATTGTTTTTCTCAATTTCCGCGAGCACGTTTTAAAAGAATTCCGCGATGCCAACCTCGACTACTATATCAATTTTGGGGGCGACTTCGATGAACTCTACTGGCGAAAACTGCAACCGCAGGCGCTCTACGATGTGGTGACTAAGCTCCTAAGTCGTAGATTAGGGAATTAATTACGGATGCCTTTTTGGAAAAACTACCATACCCGAATTAAACTGGCCTTGCTCCTGGTCTTGTGTTGGCAACTCTATCAATCCATTCAACACTACCAAAAGGAGAAGACCAATTTTGGCTGCGAAATCTGTTCGGATAAGGCAGGCTATTATATTTACCTGCCCATTTGGTTCGACTACGGTTTGGATTCTGCAGCACTCCCAGATACCCTACGGTCAAAGGCTCATGAGTCCTTCCACAATGACCTGGCTCCTGGTAAAACCTTTTCCAAGTTCACCGGTGGAGTAGCCATGATCCTTGCCCCTTACTATGTGCTTGCCAAAACCTGGTATACCTATTTCGACCGAAAAGACCCTTTACCGATATCCAACGAATACCTGGCTTTTACCAATTTCGGACTCGCCCTTTACCTTACTCTGGCCTTTCTCGCCTTGTTCCTTCTCTTGAGAAAACGTTTTGGCGATGGAACCGCACTCATTACCCTCCTCCTGCTCTATTTTGGAACAAACCTGATCTATTATGTGCAGGATGAAAGTTTGATGAGTCATGCCTATTCATTCTGTCTCTTTATCTATGCCTGGTTCTTTCTCGAACGTGGTCTGGAGAGAAAACAAAAAGTGTCCATCCTCTTATTCGCTCTCTTCTCAGCCTGGGCCATCGTGGTGCGCCCTACCAATGCGCTTGGTATCCTTACGCTGCTGGTTTTAGGTATTGAAAAGAAAACATGGAAGGAACAAGTTGCTTACTTGATTCGGAATACTCCCTTAATGATTGGCATAGCCTTGCTCGTGTTTAGTCCGCAATTGCTTTATTGGAAACAAACTACCGGACATTGGATTGTGTATTCGTACCAGGGAGAAGGGTTTATCTATTGGAACAAGCCTGCCTTACTGGAACAGTGGTTTTCAGTGAAATCAGGCATCTTGCCCTATAATCCCATAATGATTCTATTGCCGCTGGGTCTTTTCCTTTTGCTGATAAAAAAATCAAAGGAAGCTTGGATACTTATCCCAAGTTTCGTGGTGGCAGCCTATCTCTTCGCCTCGTGGGGATCAATTGGTTTTGGTGATTGCAAT
>JALRIQ010000066.1 GCA_023277325.1 Bacteroidia bacterium
CATTCATGGCCCACCCCACCATACGTGCCGATTTTGCAGTGCCCAGATACCGAGCAATAGCACCGTAGGAGGTAACTCTTCCATGGGGAATAAGGCGCACTACATCATACACCATTTCAAAAAAACCCGAGTCATTTTTCATCTTCCGTTTTCAAATTAAAGATTCAGGGAGCAACTTTGTAGCATGTTTCACACTTGCCGTATCAAATTTGGCTCAATAACTAACCTTACCGATGCCCGTTATGCCGCAGCTGCATATGCCGACTGGGTAGGATTTTGTTTTATTCTTGAGCACCCGCGTTATATCGATCCAATGAAAGCGAAAGAAATTATTGATTGGCTTTCTGGGCCAACCATGGTGGCTGAGCTGGGTGAAAGAATGCCGGAAGAAATGACAAGTGCGCTGGAAGTATTAATGATTGATACGGTACAGGTTACTTCCGAAGAAGCTGCACAAGCTTGGGAGAATGCCGGTTTTCAAGTTATCCGTGAAGGAATTTCAGTTGATAAGGCCGAGCACCTTCGTCTTTGCCTGCCTGACTATTCCGTATTTCCGGAACAGGAAATCATTGACCTTAGCAACCTAACCTTAGAAGAAATTAAAACACAGTGGGCGAAGAACCCGCCCCATGCTATTCAACTTATCGGAGGTGATGAAAGTGCTCCAGGAATTCGCGATTTTGCACAAATTGATGAAATCCTTGAGCTCTTTGAATTATGAGTCCTTCACCCAAAATAGCGCATATCATTTCTCCAAAGTCTTGGCGAGGCGGAGAACAACAGGCGGTTAATGTGTATGAAGAGCTCGACAAACTGGGGATTTACCAAATCTTTGTTTGTCCGAAAGGCTCCATTACCGAACAATACTGCAAAGACCACGGCTTTAACTATTACGCCTTTCCAAAACGATTGGCGTTGGATCTTGGCTTTGCTAAAAACTTGAGTCGGGTATGTCGCAAGGAAGGGATAGATATTCTTCATCCGCACGATTCGGGTGCACATACCCTGAGTATTTTATCCATCGATCTTTTTCGTAACCCATGCGATGTCTTACTACAACGTCGTGTTGATTTCCCAGTTTCGAAATCCCTATTTTCCCGCTACAAATACAACCATCTCCGGATCAAGAAAATCCTCTGTGTGTCGAATGCCATCAAGGAAATTCTGAAACCCGACATCAAACGCCAGGAACTCTTGCAGGTAGTTTATGAAGGAATCGACCCAAGTAAGTTTGTACTTCCTGCTGGAGATACCCTACGCAAGGAGTTTTCCATTCCTGCCTCTTCGCCAATCATTGCCAATGTGGCTGCGCTTGCTCCACAGAAAGACTATTTTACTTTTATAGATACAGTTAAAATCCTTGTCAATGATGGATTGGAGGCCACATTTATGGCTTTTGGAAACGGCCCACAGGAGGCGGAAATAATGGCTTATGCCAAGGAAACAGGCATGGATAAGCATATACACTTTGCTGGCTTCCGCACCGATATTCCCCAAATTTTGCCTGAAATTGATTTGCTCTTATTCAGCTCAGAAACGGAGGGCTTAGGCACTACCATACTTGATTGTTATGCTGCAGAAGTCCCCATTGTAAGCACCAACGCGGGAGGAATTCCCGAGCTTATCATCCATAAAAAAACAGGGTATTTAGGTAAGGTGAAAGATGCAGAAAGCCTTGCTTCTGGCGTGAAACTTGCCATCCAAAACCCGGATGAAAGAATGGCCTGGGTAAATGGTGGAAAGGAACGCTTGAAACTATTTACGCGAGACATTACCGCAAAAAATACTTTAGCGGCATATCAGGAAATCATTGCATCAGAAAAAAACTAATTTCGCAGCATAATGAGTACAGATAGCATTTTGATAATTGGCTCTGGCGGTCAGCTCGGAACCGAACTGTGTGAAACCCTTCGTGGTATGTATGGTGATGCCAAGGTGGTCGCTACTGATGTGCGTCCATTGACTGGTTCAATTGCCGAATCCGGCCCGACTGAGGTGCTCGACATTCTCGACAAACAGCGTTTTACCGAGATTTTAGACCAATATAAACCCACTCAAATCTATCATCTCGCTGCACTCCTTTCTGCGACAGCTGAGCGCCAGCCTAAGTTAGGTTGGACATTAAATATGGATGGACTTTTCCATGTTTTGGACGCTGCAAAAGAGCGAAACATTAGCAAAATCTATTGGCCAAGTAGCATTGCTGTTTTTGGCCCGAATACTCCCCGCGACCAAACTCCTCAACATTGTGTGATGGATCCTAATACGATCTATGGCATCACAAAGTTGGCTGGAGAGCGCTACTGTGAATATTATTTCGAAAAACACGGTGTCGATGTAAGAAGTATTCGCTACCCGGGCTTGATTGGCTACAAATCAGCGCCAGGTGGGGGAACGACAGATTACGCGGTTGACATTTACCACCAAGCACTGCAGCAAGGCAAATACGAGTGTTTCCTTTCTGAAGACACTGAGTTACCGATGTTGTACATGCCTGATGCCCTTCGCGCCACCATTAATTTGATGGAAGCTCCTGCAGAGAACATCAAAATCCGCAGCAGCTACAATGTGGCGGGTATGAGTTTTACTCCGGACCAAATCGCAGCTAGCATTCGTAATGAGATTCCTGGATTCGAAATTAGCTATGCTCCAGACTACCGTCAGCAAATTGCCAATTCATGGCCAAAAAGCATCGACGATGGTACTGCGCGCATGGATTGGGGATGGAAGCCAGAATACGATTTGCAAGCGATGACAGGCGACATGCTCCTTCACTTACGTGAGATGAACAGCATCAAATCCTAGTTCACGTAAAACGACTGGGGGAAAGGGTAGGACTCTTTTATTCCGCGGCTATTGACAAGGATTAAATCTCCTTCGATCAGGTAATTTCTTTTATCCAGCCAAAACCAGATAAAACGCTGCCGGCCGACTTCATATTGGAATGCCCGTTCTCACCCGACTTGAACTAAATGGCGGCAGCCAGGTATCCATCCAATTTAAAGACCTGAGCCGCTTGCGGGCTGAACTTAATGGCGCTGCAATTCTAGAAGGTGAAATTCAGGCGAAAACCTTTGTACTGGAAGCAAACGGCCTGAATACCTGTAACCTATCTGGCAGTGTTGAAACCGCCTCGTTAGAACTTAATGGTGGAGGAACTTTTCAGCTGGAAAAACTCATCACTGTTGACCTAAAACTCGAAGCCAACGGAGGAACCAAAGTGGATGTACACGCAAGCCGAAAACTGGACGTTGAAGCGAACGGCACGTCTGTCATTCGCTATTTCGGTAACCCGGCTAACAAACATTTGGAACAAAACGGAGGGTCCCGAATTGAAGCAGTAACGCCTTAGAAGCTGTAGGCATAACCCAATCCACCACCAAGTCCGCCAGCCTTATGCGGGATAGCCCAGGCTTGCATTCCATAGAGCATGGCATGGACATAATGTTTGCCTTTTGAGTAGCCAAACTCCTGACTCAAGTTAAAACGACTATATCCGCCCGTCATCACACGACTGGTTCCATAGAAATCACCAAAGAAATAGGTATAGCCAATAGAAAAACGAGGAATCATTGGGGTATTTAGCACCTTATCAAAGCGGAAGGTCAAGGATTGCTTACCCAATAGGCGAATGGTATATTCGGCATAAATTAAGCTCGGTAATAGCTCTTTTGAGAGAAACCCTATTGAGTCGGGTTGAAACTCTGCGGCAATGCTGTCGTAGGTGTTTCTTCCTGCATCTGGATCCTGGAAAACCTCAAAGCCTGGAACATACCATCCGTCGTAAGTGAATTTTGCTGTTTTCTCATATTGGGTTCCCTTCCAGGCGATAAAACCTAAGTTTTGAACACCAACGGCATAGGCACCATCAGGACCAAGAAGCCCCTTATATTCTGCACTCACCTGCATTCCCATGCCATGAACGCTGGCTAATCCTTGTTCTTTTCCTGGAGTAAGACGGGCTGTTAAATCAATATCCCAGTCGGTGCTGGTTCCATAAGGTTCGGTATAGACAGAAAAACGCCTTCCATCCACATCAATCATGCGTATTCCGCGAGCAATTCCAAAAGAAACGGTCAGGTTTGAACGGTTTGGAAAAAACTTTATCAATCCAAAATCTATATAATCATAACGAGATCTTTTGAACGACAATCCATTTCCATCTGCCGTATCTCCTTCAAAATAGGCATTCCCTTGTCCGACAAGTCGGAAAAAATCGCCAGAATAATTCGCGCCTGCATGGTCATGAAAGCCATACCGAATCAAATAATGCACGCTGTCTTTTTTCATAAAACCCGAATTCAAATTCAGGTAGGTAAGCGAATAACGGCTATCAATACCAATAAGGTTCTTGACGTTCGTTCGATCTGCGTTTTCAGCAATCAGCTCATTGCTCAATTCTGCACGCTGACTCAACTTCCACAGCAGGGCGTTGTTTGCCGTGCTGGCATCCACACAATAGCTCCCATCAATGGCCACCATCGATTTTGCTTTTACAGAGCGAAAGGGATGATTGTAAAAATTTGGAAATTTATTCCACAGGCTATCCTGAGCAAGGCTGCTCAGGGGCAAGGCAATAAATAGGAAGGTCTTAATAATTCTGGTCATAGATGAAGTCGCCGGTCAAACTTACTTTAAATCCATAGTCGCTGTACATTTTCCAATAGTTGGTATTGGTTTTTGGGGTTCGCACAGTTGCCTTTATCAGTATTTTTTTAGTTGAACGCAATTTGGCCATTTTAGCTTGATCCGCTTTGGCAATTACAACAGAGCGTAAAGGACTTGTCACGCGATTATTCGCATCCGCTGGTGCCGCCTGAACCACATTATTGTTAAAGCCAATGAGAGAGTCGATGATCGTGCCATTTTCATCCATCAGATATAACTGAAGCTCCACATCGAAAGGGAACCCATTATCGGCAACAATATTCAGGCTTCCCTCAAGAATGTTTTTCGAGTTTTCTGCTGCTGCCAGATCGAAATTCACGGTATCAACCAGGGTAATTCCATTTGTTTTTAGGCTAACCGGCATGTCAACCTCCAGGGTTGCGGCTACCTCTGATTCGCCCGTTGCGAAGTCTTTGAAGTTATTGGTATTCCCATTTGGATTGGTTTTAATGGTTAAATGGTAATCCATTTTATTGGGCAACTGCTCAATAAAGGGTTTGATATTCGAGTTGCCCGAATTGATAGGAATTGGAGTGATCGACGGTTTTAAAGGAGGATAAGTAGCCGATGGAAGAATATGGGTTCCATTTATTCCTGCTCCCGTCAGCTGCACTGCAGTTCCTTTTTGCGTATTCCGGGAAGTTAATTGATTGATTTTTGCCTCGGCCTGAGCACCGATGCCGTTTTCCAGAACGATATTGAAGTTAAGGTCTTCAAAATCTACATCGCCTTTTAGTCGGGTGAAAAAGTCGACATCTATAGTTTCAGGACCAACTTCAAATACTTCAGAACCGAAATAACCTTCCACATATTCAGGTTCCCAATCGATAAGACCAAGGTATAAGAAGATACTATCTCCCAAGGATATATTCCGTTCAATTCCGGTGGAGTCAATGGTTACATCCAGTATATTATATAAAGAGTTAACCGTGTCTTTGATATTCGGGTCCTTCCCTCTCAGGTCAATTTCGTATCCAGAAATATCATATTCAATTCTAAAATCCGCAGTTCCTCCTGGTGGCGCTGCCGGTACCCAAAAGCGCTGCTTAAACGCTTGTCCGTTACGTGTTGCATAAGGGATTTGATAATCCACCTGCATTTGCTCTTCGATGGTGCTTACCACCCGGAAGCTTACTTTTCCCTTGCTCACCTTCAATTCCTTGAGTTGCGCTTCACCAAAATAATACACAACCGTTTCATCCGCAGAAATCACACTTTGAGCCGGGAATCGTGCAATTGCGCTTTGCGGTTTTAGGTCCTTCACCGAAAAGTTGATGGTAGTAATGGCAAACTGATTAACAAGCACCGGTCCATTTGATGCAGCCGTCTCTACCAGGATAGGCGTGGCCTCCATTTGGGCATATAGCTTCTTGCCCGAAACATCAATAATCTTGGTTTTGGAATTTCCAGGCAAAATATTAATAAACGTATCCGTCTGAATGATAGAGCCATCTACCACATTACTCAAGCGAAAAATTAAGGTGCTTATTTCAACGGGGTAACCATTGGTTATGGTAATCTCCATAGTGCCTGAATTGAACGTTGCCTCTTTAAAGAAGTCGGCGCCATCAATTGGAATGGCTCCTAAGCCAGCGTTTGACGTTGCGGGAATTGGAACGGTTTGTCCATTTAAAGCCGTTGCCTGCGGAAAGATTAAAAACAAGGGTACAGCTTGTGTTTGCGATTGATCAGCCAAACGCAATGTTTTCAGCGATAAGGTATTTACCCGTTCTGTATCCGGAATGGCAAGCAAGTCTGAAAGTCCGCCCCGATACATGTCATAGGATGTTACCAGACGCAAAGCTCCGTTCGCATCGGGGACTAAAACACTATCAGAAATGACATTGCTGAGATCTAACTCAGTATGCAATAACGGCAATAGCAGATTCGTGCTGAAGCGTGAAAATGCTTGTTCTTTCTTGCAAGCCGCAATAAATAATGCGGCTCCCAAAAAAAGATAAAATACTTTTTTCATAGGGCTGGCTCAAACAAATGTAAACATAAGACCAAGTAAATGAAAGGGTGGCTGCGGCAATACCTGCGAACCACTTCCTTTCTGGTACTTATTTGTCGAAAAACAACTCTGTTTTGTTGCTCTGCCTGAAACAAAAAAAGCCGGCGTTTGCCGGCTTCCTTCATATTATTAACGTTTCGAACTAAAGCGCTGCTGCATAGCGGCGACTTACTTCTTCCCAGTTGATGACATTAAAGAATGCAGCAACATAGTCTGGGCGACGGTTTTGGTAGTTGAGGTAATAGGCATGCTCCCAAACGTCCAATCCGAGGATTGGAGTTCCGTTGCAATCACCAACTACATCCATCAATGGGTTATCTTGATTGGCAGTTGAACAAACTTTCAACTTTCCGTTTTCAACACATAACCAAGCCCATCCAGAACCAAAACGTGTTGCCGCAGCTTTGCTGAATGACTCTTTGAATGCATCAAATCCACCAAGATCATTATTGATAGCATCTGCCAAAGCACCAGAAGGATGTCCTCCACCGTTTGGCGACATAACTGTCCAGAATAAAGAGTGATTCCAATGTCCGCCGCCGTTGTTTCTAATTGCAGCTGGGTAACTTGAAATATTCTTCATGATATCTTCCAAAGATTTTCCTGCAGCATCAGTTCCCTCGATAGCGCCATTGAGGTTGTTCACGTAAGCAGCATGGTGCTTGCCATAGTGAATTTCCATTGTACGCGCATCGATATGTGGCTCAAGTGCATTAAAATCATAAGGTAATTTAGGTTGTTCGAATGACATATATCTAAGGGTTTAAATTTTCGACTTTCAAAATTAGGCATTTTAACCGACGCATAAAATGCCCTACATTTGAAACCTTTGTAAGCCCGCTTTTGTTTGAAAAAATGGAGATTTTATCCAATGTTTCGCCCGATGATTTTCCCTTTGATTGGTACGCAATTGCCAATGAAAATCATTTTTGGTTTAAGTCGAGAATCGACGCTTTTTTAAAGTTTGCTCCACGTTACCTCCCGATGGACCAAAACCTCAAGGTGATGGAAATTGGTTGTGGAAACGGGTTAGTCCGCAAGCAGCTGGAAAACAAGGTTGGCTGGACGGTCGACGGGTGCGACATCAATGAAGAAGCGCTGAAATTAAATCAAGGGCTAAAAGGGGAAACCTATCTTTATAATATCCACGAGCATCATCCAAAATTCAAGGATGCATATGATGCCATTATCCTCTTTGATGTGCTTGAGCATATTCCGGATACCAAAGAGTTTTTGGCGTCCATCATGTATCACCTCAAACCCGGCGGCGTTTTGTTCATCAATGTTCCTGCCCTAAATCACTACAAAAGCGATTACGATGAGGCGGTAGGCCATATTCGTCGCTACGACCAGAATATGATGTCTGAAGAATTTATCGGCATGGATGCAGAAGTTCTAGGTCACCGTTATTGGGCCCTTGCCTTGATGCCGGCTCTTATCGCCAGGAAAAAATTTGTGCGCAATAAGGGAGATATCAAAACCTTGGTCGAAAATGGGTTGAAACCACCAAACGGACTCATCAATCAGATATTCTATGGCTTGTTAAGAGCGGAGAAGTGGTTATTTTCGAATCCACCAACTGGCGCATCGCTCATGAGTGCCATTAAAAAAATCTAGCATGGCGAATAAAAATCAGGTAAAAGAAACTGCGCCAAAAGCAGAAAAATCACAAGACACCCTCGCACTGGCGGTGAGTGGTATCGCGGCTTTGGCTTATTACCTCTACTCGTTCAAATCAACGGGCTATTACCAGCATGATGAAATTGCCCACCTCATTAACATGAATGAATTTTGGGATAAACCATCTTCCATTCTGGGTAACTGGCCAAAAACAGGATATAAACTGGTCTATGCGATTCCTGCTCTATTAGGAACAAAATTTATTCTGATTCTCAATTGCCTTTTTGCCGGACTCGCCTCCTTTTTGGCCTATAAAACAGCGGCATTCTTTGATAAACGTTATGCACTTCTGGCCGCCATCCTTCTTGCGGTGCAGCCGATGTGGATTGAAATCGCATTCCGGAATTATGCGGATAGCTTTTCTGGATTGGTACTCATCGCTGCCATCTATTTCCACTACAAAGAAAAATGGCTCTGGGCAGGTTTGCTCCTCTCATTCAGTACGCTCGTGCGTCAGGAGTTTTTCCTTGTCGCCATCCCTTATGGCATTTACCTTTTAACCCAAAAACGTTGGCTTCCAGCTTTTTTAATGGGTTCCTTCCCTGTGCTTTATGATATCTGGGGAGCCATCCATACGGGTGATCCGCTTTACCTACTTACCTCAAGTAGAGAAACCAGCGACCTGTATAGCGAACAATTTGCCCGCCACGGCTTCTTCCATTTTTGGAGAATGAGCTTTGTGGTATGGGGAGCAGTTAGCGCTTTATTGGCTGTTTTATTTAGCACACAGCTCATTGAGGCTACGGTGCAAAAGAACCTGAAAGAACGTTTTGCAAGAAACCCATGGTTCTTGTTTATTCCTGCATTTATCTATTTATTGATCCATAGTCTCTTTAACTGGGATGCCTTGGCTTTAGGCGCTTCACCAAACCTGCGTTATATGAATGGCATAGGACCTGTGCTTGCTGTAATGGCTGCTGTAGGACTTTCAGCCTGGGAAAAGAGCCGGTCAAATCCGCGTATCCATCTCCTTGCAATGGTGGTAGCCCTTGGTGCTTATGCCATGTTTGCTGCTTTTGAACATAATGGTGTTGTACTTACCGAAGAGAGCGATTACAGCCTCTTCTTCCTCGCCGCCATTACGGTAGGCCTTCTTTTTGTGAAGCTGAGCGTGAATGTGCAACTCCTGGTATTTTCAGGAATAGCCCTGATATCTGGCCTCTTGCCGGTGCAGCCGAAAGAACCTAGTCCGGAAGACCTTGCTATCAATTCCATGGTAAAATGGATGGTAAAACAGGATAAGGATGATGCCACCCTGTTCACCAATCATACGGTGGTTCCTTACTATTTCGACAAACAAGCCGGTCATTTGCCGAGTCATATGGAAAGTTTAGACAGTGCAAAAATTGCCAATGCGCCTGTTGGATCTCTCCTTATTATTGATTCGCACTATTCATTACGCCTCGATTTCCCTGCACCAGCAGAGCAAGTTCGGGCCGATTATTTGCAAGACCGCGACTTCCAAAAAGCGATTAATTCCATCATTCAAATAAATAATGGCAACTATCAGGTAGTCAATCAGTTTGTATCCAAGGATCAACGCTTTGGTGCCATCGTATTAGAAAAAACAAAATGAGTTTTAGTCGCGAAAATTTCAAGCTATCTATCATTGTTCCTTGTTATAACGAGGAGGCTGTAATCGGCTTGACCTATGATCGCCTTTTGGCAGTATTGGATGGAAATCAATACGATTATGAAGTGCTTTTTATTGATGATGGAAGCCGAGATAAGACCGTATCCATCCTTTCGGAGAAATCAGGCGAAAATGAGCGGGTGAAGATTTTGTCGTTCAGCCGAAATTTTGGCCATCAACCCGCTGTATCGGCCGGACTCAATGAATGCAGCGGCGACTTGGCCATCATTATTGATGCCGACTTGCAAGATCCTCCGGAATTATTCCCGGATATCATCAAAACCTATTTCGACAGCAATTGCAATGTGGTGTATTGCGTTCGGCAAAACCGCGAAGGGGTAAGCTTCTTTAAGAAGATGGGTTATCACTTTTTCTACCGCGTGGTGAATTATATGTCGGATGTTGAGCTTCCCTTAGATTCAGGCGACTTCCGTTTGATGGACAGGGACGTAATTGACGCCTACAAGAAATTCGGTGAGAAAAATAAATACGTGCGCGGAATCATTGCATGGATGGGCTTCACGCAGGTACCCTTTTATTATAACCGCCCTGGCCGTGCTGATGGCGAAACCAAATACAGCATCAAAAAGCTGATTGGATTGGCTTCCACGGGGATGTTCTATTTTTCGAAAAAACCCCTCAAGCTGGCTATTAATCTGGGTATTACAGCTTTAAGCATTGGGTTAATTTTAGCCATAAAGGTGTTTTATGAAAAGTTCAGCGGCAATCTCGATGAAGTACCTGGCTGGGCTTCTACCATTCTTACCATGATTCTTTTCGGCGGCGTTCAACTGGTAACCATTGGCGTTCTCGGTGAATACCTCGGCAATATCTTCGACGAGGTAAGAAACCGTCCGGAGTACATCATTCGCAAGAAGAAAAAACAGGATTGAGTTCTGTTCTTAACGACGTCCTGAAGACTTCCCTTTTCCTTTAAAGCCTCCACGGCCTCTTCCGCCGCCACCCATGGGTTTGGTTTTGTATTCTGGAGACTCGCCAATGCTCGGTGGCACATTGAATTTCGGGATTTCCTTTTCAATCAGGTCTTCAATCTTTTTGAACTTATGACCGTCCTTGTCGGAAATAAACGTGATGGCTATACCATTTCGCTCAGCACGTGCAGTACGACCAATGCGGTGGATATAATCTTCCGGATCTGGTGGAACATCGTAGTTCACAACCAACTCGATACCATCCACATCAATACCTCGTGAAACAATGTCGGTGCCAATCAAAAACTTAAGTTGCTTATTTCTGAAGGCCAGCATCACCTCGTCGCGTTGCGCCTGTTCGAGGTCGGAGTGAATACCGCGTGCTTCGAATTTTGACTTGATCATTTCCTTTTCCAGAGACTTGGCTTTGTCTTTTGTAGAGGTAAAAATGATCGCGCTTTGAAAGTCGGAAGTGCTGAGAATCTTCTGGAGCAGCGCTGTTTTTTGGGTATCGTAGGCCAGATATGCTTGCTGCACAATATTGGCAGCCGGCTTGGAAATGGCGATACTAATTTCTTGTGGGTCTTTTAAAATTTTGGACGCAAGGTCCCGAATTCTTGGCGGCATGGTAGCCGAGAACAAAAGAGTCTGACGCGATTCCGGTAATTTTTGAATGATTCGGATAATATCTTCATTGAAGCCCATGTCCAACATGCGGTCGGCTTCATCGAGAATAAGGTACTCGAGTCCGCTCATGTCAATATTCCCAGACATCAGGTGCGAGATTAATCGACCTGGTGTGGCAATAATCAAATCGGCTCCGGTTTCAAATGCGCGGCGTTGTTGTTCAAAAGCAGCACCATCGCCACCACCGAAAACCGGAATGGAGCTCACGCCAAGGAAATAGGCAAAACCCTCAACTTGTTGATCAATTTGTTGGGCGAGCTCTCGGGTTGGTGCGATAATCAGCGCACGAACTTTATTGCTTTCGTTATCGGTGAGCTTATTCAGTACAGGTAATAGATAGGCGGCTGTCTTACCGGTCCCGGTTTGGGCGCAGGCAATTAGGTCTTTTCCCTCCATAATGAGGGGTATGGCTTGTTCCTGAATTGGGGTTGCCTTTTCGAAGCCCATGGCATCCAGGCCGTCAAGAAGTTTATCAGTAAATGGAAAATCGTTAAAATTCAAAAGATTGATTTAGTTAACAAAAATAGACTTTATCCCGAAATAGGAAGGGAAAAGAATCGACGAGGCCAAACTGTCATGCTTTCAAAGGAATCATGCCCTTTTTGCTTGAAAAAATTTCTTCATCAATTGCTCGGTTTCCTGGGCCATTACGCCAGAAATGATTTCCGTTTTTGGGTGAATGATTTCAGGGTTAAAACGCTGGTATCCGCGCTTTTCATCGGACGCCCCAAATACAATTCGGCTAATCTGCGACCAGTATAAAGCCCCTGCACACATCACACAAGGCTCAAGGGTAACATAGAGGGTACACTCTTTGAGGTATTTAGAGTTCAATGCAGAAAAGGCGGAGGTTAGGGCCAGCATTTCTGCATGAGCCGTTACATCGGTTAAACGTTCTGTTTGGTTATAGCCTTTTCCAATTATTTTATTTTCGCATACGACGATTGCCCCAACGGGAATTTCATCTTCATCGTATGCCTGTTGTGCAAGCTTCAGGGCCTGCGTCATGAAATAATTGTCGTTGAGGATATTTTCCATTGAACAAAACTATTTGAAAAAGCGTTAAGTTTAAATCGTTATATGCTAAACATCGGGATTGTCTGTTATCCAACATTTGGAGGGAGTGGCGTAGTGGCTACCGAACTAGGTAAAGCGCTTGCTGAAAAAGGACATCAGGTTCATTTTATTTCCTATTCCCGTCCTGCGCGATTGGAGTTCTTCTCTGAAAACCTCTTCTACCATGAGGTTTCTGTGAGCAATTATCCGCTATTTGAATACCCACCCTACGAAACTGCATTGGCTAGCAAACTGGTTGATATTGCCCTTTTTGCCAACCTGGATGTGCTTCATGTGCATTATGCCATTCCACATGCTTCGGCAGCAATTATGGCCAAGCAAATTTTAGCGAAAAAGGGAAAACACATTTCTGTGGTAACCACCCTGCACGGAACGGATATTACCCTGGTGGGAAAAGATGCCACCTACGAGCCTGTCGTTTCCTATTCCATCAATGAATCCGATGCGGTAACGAGTGTTTCTGAAAGCTTAAAAGAACAAACCTACCAGTTTTTTCACATTGAAAAAGACATTCAGGTTGTTCCCAACTTCATCGATTTTACCCGCTTTAGCAAAAAGCCGAA
>JALRIQ010000067.1 GCA_023277325.1 Bacteroidia bacterium
TCACCCTCTCACGTCTCACCCTCTCACGTCTCACCCTCTTACGTCTCACCCTCTCACGTCTCACCCTCTTACGTCTCACCCTCTTACGTCTCACCCTCTTAAATCTGATTACTTATTCTGGAAATCCAAAAATGAAATCCGAAATTGCCTCGTCAACACCTAACTCGAATCCCTAACCTGAAACCCCTAACCCAAAACCCCTTTTTCAATGAATAAAATGCTCTCCAAATCCACCTTCATGCACGGTTGTCAGTGCCCAAAGCGTTTGTTTTTGCACAAATTCAAAAGCAAGGAGGCCGATCCTTATGATGAACAGGCAATGCAAGTATTTCAAAGGGGAACCGATACGGGAGTTTTGGCCCAGCAGTATTTCCCAGGTGGGGTAGATGCACAGTCTACCGATCCCTATCCAGGTTTTGAGAGTGCCAAGCGTACGGCGGCCCATATTCAATCAGGAGAGGAGGTCATCTATGAAGCCACTTTTATCCATGACGATACCTTGGTTGCGGTAGATATTTTGGTGAAAACATCAGAAGGCTATGATGTGTATGAGGTGAAAAGTACCAATGGCGCAAAATCGCAGCATGTGCAGGATGGGGCTGTTCAATATTATGTATTGAAAGGAGCTGGCTTGGATGTCAGGAAGTTTTATATTCTCCATTTCGACCCAAGGTATGTCTTGCGTGGAGAGCTCGATATCCAAGGTTTATTCAAGGCCACGGATATTACAGAGGGGGTATTGGAAAATCAGAAATGGGTAGCAGATAATCTTACCGAGTTTCACGGTCTGTTGGCATGGGGACAAGAACCTGATATCGCAATGGGCAAACAGTGTGATAAGCCCTATCCATGTAATTTTAAGGGGTATTGCAGTAGGCTAAATCCTCCGGAGCCGGAGGAAGAAGTTGTATTGGATACCACCATTGATTTGAACCAGGATAAGCTAAATTCCTTCCAAAGCAAACTCAGCTATCCCTTGTATTTTTTTGATTTTGAGACGGTGATGTTTGGTGTACCCGTTTACCAGGAAAGTAGCCCCTACCAGCAAATCCCTTTTCAATACAGTTTACATGTATTGGAGCATCCAGAAGCAGAAATGAGGCATTACGAGTTTTTAGCGGAACCAGGAATTGAGCCGCGCGAAAACCTGATTCATGCCTTAAAATCTCATATCGGCGCTACAGGAAGTATTTTGGTTTGGTACCAAAGTTTTGAAGAAGGACGCCTAAGAGAACTTGCCCGTGATTTTCCGCAGCATGCTGATTTTTTAGAACAAATAATCCAGCGCCTCGACGACCTAATCATCCCTTTCAAGCAAGGATGGGTGAGCAGTGAAGCCTTTGGTGGCAGTTCATCTATAAAAAATGTATTGCCTGTTATGGTTCCTGAACTCAGCTATCAAGAGCTTACTATCCAAGAAGGAGGAACAGCCAGCTTCGTATTCAGTCAGTTAGCTTTCATGCCAAAAGCACTTCAAGAGCAAACCAGAGCCGATTTACTCGCCTATTGCCGATTAGATACATTGGCTATGGTGAAGATTTGGGAGAAAATATCAAGCAGTGATAAGTTTAGTATAAAGGGATAATACCCCAAGTGAGCTACTTTCAACCTATCCATAATATGGACTTATTTATTCCATAACATAAAAATAATCTTTCTCATTCCATACTTAAGCTAAGCTTAATGATGAGGCAACAGAAACATAATTTTTGCCTAGTCAATTTGAAACGATGAAAAGATTATACCTACTATCGACCCTTGTGCTCCTTTTTTTCAATCAAGGATTCGCACAAATTAAAATTACGGAAATCATGTACAATCCGAGTAGCTCCGAAGACAATTGGGAGTATGTAGAATTGTACAATGCAGGAACAAATGCTGTTGATTTAAGCGGTTATGTAATTGATGATGGCAATACCTGGTTTCATGCAAGCGCTAATATCATTAGTGGAATCATTCCTGCAAAAGGAACCGTGGTATTGTTTAATGATGATGATATTGATGCCGCAGATTTTCAAGCGGCATGGGGATCTTCAGTAACCTTAGTAGCCGTTACAAACTGGGAACGCTTAGGCCTCAAT
>JALRIQ010000068.1 GCA_023277325.1 Bacteroidia bacterium
ATAGCTCACATTTATACAGTGAATCAGAAAACAGCGCGCTGAATGTGCCTGTAGTTCCTGCACAATTCTCGGATGACAGCCCTTTGATGGATGGTCGTGAAGTCGTTCAGGCATGTTTTGATAAAGCATTAGAAAGAGATCCACGTGTTTTCGCTTTTGGTGAAGACCTTGGAAAAATTGGTGATGTAAATCAGGGATTTGCCGGACTTCAGGAGAAGTATGGCGAAATCCGTGTAACGGATAAAGGAATCAGGGAGTTGACGATAGTTGGTGAAGGAATCGGAACGGCCATGCGTGGTTTGCGTCCTATTGCCGAGATCCAATACCTCGATTACCTGCTTTATGCGCTCCAAATCATGAGCGATGATATTGCAACGCTGCAATACCGCACTAAAGGCGGACAAAAAGCGCCGGTTATTATCCGTACCCGCGGACACCGTCTCGAAGGTATTTGGCATTCAGGTTCTCCTATGGGCATGATTATCCATGCAATAAGAGGAATGCATGTGCTTGTACCTCGAAACATGACCCAGGCCGCTGGATTCTATAATACTTTGCTGCAAAGCGATGAGCCTGCCCTTGTGGTGGAATGCTTGAACGGATACCGTTTGAAGGAAACCATGCCAGACAATATCGGTGAGTTTACTGTGCCTTTGGGAGTTCCTGAGGTGTTGAATGCAGGTTCCGATATTACCTTGATTACTTATGGCTCTTGTGTGCGTGTGGCACAGGAGGCGATTAGTCAATTAGAAGAAGTTGGTATTAGCGTTGAATTGATTGATGTGCAATCGCTGCTTCCATTTGACATTAACCATAGCATTGTTGAGTCTTTAAAGAAGACCAACCGCATAGTATTTCTGGATGAAGACGTTCCAGGAGGAGCAACCAGCTTTATGATGCAGCAGGTTCTAGAAGTGCAAAAAGGGTATTTCCATCTCGATTCAGAGCCACGCACAATTACCTCAAAAGCGCACCGTCCAGCTTATGGTACCGATGGTGATTTCTTCAGTAAGCCAAGCGCGGAAACCATCTTCGAAGAGCTTTACGCGATGATGCGTGAAAGTGACCCTGCGGGGTATCCTGCTTTTGTTTAATTCTGATTTCCTCGACGAATTCCTTTCTTGAGCATTTCTGAATTGAAGTTGATTAGCAGCCCTAGCTTGTTGTTCGAAAGTTTCAAATACGTTAAAAGTTGAGCATAATGTACTTCATGTATCAATTCTGTTGCCTTCAGTTCGATTATACGTTTGCGGTTGACCCAGATATCAATTCTAAACGTATTATTGACTGTTATCTCCTTATACCGAATCGGTAACGAGATCTCAGACTCTACTTGAAGTCCTTTCTTTTTCAATTTATAAATCAAACATTCCTTATAAACTGCTTCCAGTAGTCCTGGACCTAAAATGCGATAAACCTCATGTGCGGCATCATATACATGACCTGCAAGGGTGTTTTCTTCTTTTGGTTGTTCCAATAAATTCATTCTGAAAGTTCCCAATTCTATTAAAATACATCAAGTGTTGTAGCGCATTTTGACTGAGATCAAACACGATTTTGACTCTAAAAAGACATTCAACAACGGAACAACAAAAAACTTTGCGCCTCCGCGTCTCCGCGCCTCCGCGTCAAAATAGGCCGAGCAAAAGCGAAGTCGCACCAACAAATTTCCGCTCCCCAGTATTGTCGTACTTTCGCACCATGTCGTCCATAAAAAATCAAG
>JALRIQ010000069.1 GCA_023277325.1 Bacteroidia bacterium
TCGACCTCTCGGGAGCGGTAATCGATCAGAACCAAGATCGGTTGGTGAAGCAAATTCCAGGACTAGAGAAAAAGCTTCTGGCCTCCCATCCGGAAATGATTAATCATGAAGCAAAACCAATACTCCGCACTTATTACAATAGCTTCCATGAAACCGTCCATATAGCGCACCAAATACGCGATTTACATCAACACGGGGTGCCATTATCAGAGATTGCCGTCATCTATAGAAAACATGCCCAAGCCGCTGATATCAGTAAGTACCTGCAGGTTCTTGGCATTCCGCTGAATATCAAAAAAGAGATGAATGTGCTCGATCAACCCTTGGTTGAACAGCTGCTGAATATTCTCCGGTATATCGATGCAGAAACGGAAAAGCCCCATTCAGGTGAAGCGCTATTATATCCTATCCTGCATTACCGCTTTTTTGGACTTAAACCCGTTGATATTGCCCGACTGAGTGTAGAGGTTTCCAAAAAGAACTACCAATACCGCCAAACTTCCTTTCGCGAAGAAATGGCCAAGGTTGCACGAAAGAACCTCAACCTTTTCGAACAAGGACAAGAGCCAAATCCTTTTAAACGTGTATCTGGAGATATCGAATACTGGATTGGTCAATCTAAAGAGCTCACCCTGCAGCAGCTGCTGGAGAAAATCATTAACCGTGGCGGAATATTGAGGATGGCACTTTCCTCGCCAGACAAGGTATGGATGATGCAGCTTATCCATAGCTTCTTTGAATTCGTCAAAGATGAATGTGCTCGTGATACACGTTTGAGCATCAAAGGCTTTTTGGAAAAGGTGAATCTCATGCTGCAAAACCGGCTTGAAGTACCCATTCAACGGGTAAGTTATGCGGTAGATGGCGTTAATTTCCTTACCGCCCATTCGAGTAAGGGACTGGAATTCGAACATGTGTTTTTCATTGGCTGCGATGCAAAATCCTGGAAAGCCAAGGGCCGTAGCTTCGACTTTAGTCTGCCAGAAACGCTCGCGCCAAAAACAGAAATCAATGAGGATGAAGAAAACCGCCGCCTCTTTTATGTGGCCCTAACCCGGGCAAAACGTCACCTTTATGTTTCCTGGGCAGAGCGAAATGCCAGCGATAAAGAACAGGAAAAGGCTGCTTATGTTGCCGAAGCAGAGGCAGCGCATATCGGACGCGCAGAGTATATCGCACTCCCCGATGAAGACCTCCTCGACTTCCAAATGCACGTGATGCAAGAAGCACAGCTGCCAGATGTTAACCTGATTGATACCGATTACCTGCACGAGCTGCTCAAAAAGTACAGCATGAGTGTGACGCACCTAAACAACTACCTGAAGTGTCCGCTCAGTTTCTATTTCGATAACCTTATTCGGGTACCACGGGCAAAATCACCGTCCATGACCTTTGGTAGTGCCGTACATTTTGCTCTAGAACGCATGTTCAAGAAGATGCTCGAAGACCCGTATCAGCAGTTCAAAGGAATTCCAGATTTGCTCAATGACTTCGAATGGTATATGCGTCGAAATGAAGACAGTTTTACGGAAAAGGATTTTGAGCTAAAAATGGAATATGGCAAACAGATTCTGCCTAACTATTTTAAGCACTATTCAGCATCCTGGAATAGGGTGGTGAGTGCAGAAAAGGCATTTAAAAACATCGAAGTCAAGGGTATTCCTATCAATGGAAAAATTGATAAGATCGAATTTACTGGCACCGATGCGAACCTGATTGATTACAAAACGGGAAGTTACGATAATGCGAAGCCCAAATTCAAAAAACCCAATCCCGAGGCCGACCCTGAGAAGAATAAATTCGAGGATGAATTTGGCGGCGATTATTGGCGGCAGGCTGTTTTTTACAAAATATTGATGGACAATGACCGCAGTCATTCCTGGAAAATGGTGTCTTCGGAATTCGACTTCGTAGAGCCCGACAAAAAAACGGGAGAGTTCAAAAAGGAAAAGGTCTATATCACCCCGGAGGATCAGGCGTTCGTGATTGATCAAATTCAGGATTCCTATACCCGCATCATGAATCATGAGTTCGATGGTTGTGGCAAGGAAGATTGTGACTGGTGCAATTTTGTAAAGAACCACTACAGCATTGATACCGATTCTGGAGTGCCAGAGGAAACGGAAGAGCTAAACTAGTTCAATTTTTTCCCTTGGTTATTGATGATATCACGGAGGTAGCGGTCCCAAAACCACTCTAAGTCAATGCCCATACCATAGGTGTAAATGGGGGCACTGAAATCTTTAGAAACCGAATTCGAGAACAAGGCATAACGGTAGCCAATACCACCGCCAAGATAGAACCAGGGTAGTACTCGGAAATTCGCGTTTAGGCCGCATTCAAAGGGCACAAAGCGGAATTCCTTATCCAGACGAACCTGTCCGATGGAATTGCGTTCTAGACGGTCGCCAAATCCATATCCGAGCAATACGGGTAGAGCCAACTTCCATCTCCCACGGTTGTATAAAACATAATCGCAGGTAAAACCCATATAGGTGAGTTTATTGGACTGGAAGCGAAGTTCCTCATCCGGCGTTCCCTGGCCATATACATATTCCCGTGTAATGGTGTTTTTCAGGCGGTAGATTCCGGCAAGTAAGCGCACTTTTCCGCCATAACTGAGTCCAAAGCGAATTCCGTCAATTTGCGCAGGCTGATCTCTTACAAAGGATTTTCTCCCATCAAGCGAAAGGTACAGACTCGGCTTCTTCTTCAGGTAAATGCTAAAGGTGTCTGATAAGCTATACTGGCCCTTCGCCAACACTGCCATGCAGAAAAAAACGAGGAAGCAAATTCTGCGCAGCACGCCTAAACGCTTTGTTTAGCAGGCATCACTTTAGGCAGGTCCAATTCTTTGATTTTTGACCAACCCCCATACACATTTTTCACCAGGCCAAAACCTGCCGATTTAAGCATGGATGCGGCAATCATGCTGCGGTAACCGCCAGCGCAATGCACGTAAATTTGGGCATCCTTCTTCAGGCTTGGAATCATCTTTTCTAAATCTTGCAAACTTCCATGGGTCGCGCCTTCTAAATGGCAAGTATCCCATTCGCTCGGTTTTCTTACATCGAGTACCTCTATTTTACCATGCTTATAGTCCAAAGCAAACTCTTCTGGAGTAATGGAAATAACCATATCCATGCGGTTTCCTGCATCTTGCCAGGTGGCAAATCCGCCTTTCAAAAACCCTTCTATATGATCAAAACCCACTCGGGCTAGTCGGGTAACTGCTTCTTCTTCTTTTCCTTCCGGACAAACCAATACCAGTGGCTCGTGAATTGGCAACAGTGTTCCCGCCCAGATGGCGTATTGTCCGTTTAACCCAATATTGATGGAATCCGGGATAAAGCCATTTTCAAATTCATCGGGAATACGCACATCAACTACTCGAATGCCATCCGTCCTTTTTGCTTCAAAGGTCTTTAGGTCAAGGGCCGTCATTCCTTTTTCAATCACCATATCCAGGCTTATATAACCCGTTTTGTTCAAGCGAGCATCATCGAAGAAATAGTTCGGTGGTGGAGTGATTCCATCCGTTACCTGAGCGATAAATTCATCGCGGCTCATTTCCTGCATCGCATAATTATTGGCTCTTTGTGCACCAATTGTTGAATGCGTTTCAGGACCTAAATTTTTTCCGCATGAAGAACCCGGTCCATGAGCTGGATAAAGAATGACTTCATCAGCAAGCGGTTTAATCTTGTTATTGAGGGAGTCGTACATCATAGACGCCAACTCTTCTTTGGTCATTTTTCCATCCAATAAATCCGGACGACCTACATCTCCAACAAACAAAGTATCTCCTGAAAACAGGCAATAGTCTTTGCCTTCTTCATCTTTCAAAAGGTAGCAGGAAGATTCAGGGGTATGTCCAGGAGTATGCAAAACGGTGAAACTGATTTTTCCAAGTTTCAATACCTCGCCATCTTTCGCTTCATGAATTTGATAGGCGGTATTAGCGCCTGGCCCATAAATAATTTGTGCGCCCGTTTTCTTCGCCAAATCAATATGGCCGGAAACGAAATCAGCATGGAAATGTGTCTCGAAAATATACTTGATTTTTACCCCTCGTTCCTGGGCTTTGAGGATATAATCCTCCGTGTCGCGCAAGGGGTCAATAATGGCTGCCTCGCCATCGGATTCAACATAATAAGTGGCTTGTGCCAAACAATTCGTATACAGTTGTTCAACCAACATGATTCTTCTTTTTAGCGGTTAATGCAATAAACTCTTTGAGGTAAAAAGGCTCAAAATAAGCCAGGTCTAAAAAATCGGCTTCGTCAAATTTACGAAAGCTAAGTCGAAGCTGATGTTCTGCCGACGGAAAAATCCCCTCGGTAATTTCAATATCCTCGCGATGTGCCAATAATGTGCTAAGCTTATCGGCACCATCCCCAAAAATCAATTTCTTGCCAGGAATATCCTTCCAGGCGTTTTCCTCTACAACCAATGCTTCCGGACTCCTGAGCTTTTCCAGGTTTTGGGTATAGATTGCATGATACACCTCCATCCTTCTGGCATCTAAACACGGGATTAAGGTTTGTGCTTCAGGTCGCTTTTCACGCATGGCGTCTGCTAAACAGATCAATCCGGATAATCCAATTACTGGAATTCCATACCCATAGGCCAAGCCTTTAGCGAGAGATGTGCCGATACGTAATCCGGTATAAGAACCAGGGCCAATGTCCAAACTAATTGCATCGGGTATACCGTGGTTTGTTATCAGCTCCTCACAAAATAGCGCCAGAAATTCGGCATGGCTGTTTTTCTCCTGCGAAGCTTTTATCGCTAAGCAAGCGCCATTCTCGAAAATGGCTGCAGAACAAACAGGTCCGGCGCTGTCAATGGCTAGTATTCGGGTCATAGAAAAGTCTCCCAAAACATCTTGATCAACACCAGAATGGCGAATAGAGAAAAAATGACTTTCGAAGTTCCTGGTTTAAGAATATGTCCGGTCTTTACCCCGATAGGCACTGTCAATAAGGTTCCCAAAATCATGGGAATCGTAATTGGATATAGAATGAATCCCAAATGACTCACCTGAATATTTACCTGAGTCGGCACTTGAATCATGTAATATACAGCGGTAGGCAAAGCAAAGAAGGGCACAACACCGGCTGAAACCGATATCGCTTTTTTCATTTCCAACTTCAATACATTGACAAAACCAGGTATCATCACCAATCCGCCGCCAAGACCACTAAAGGCCGTAAAAACGCCGGTAATAGCTCCCACGATACTGAATTTCTTCAAGGGAATATCCGACTTCAAATTATCCGGAGCTTTGCGCGTGCTTAACATCCGAATCACGGAAGGAATCAACAAGGCGGCAAAAACCACATTAAAGAATTCCTTTCTGTACCAGTCGCCAAGGGTAATAAGCCATGATCCAATCAATACCGTAACCACTCCAGGAATGGCTGTCCATATGATGTATTTCGGGAAATAATTACCTGCCTTATACTGCCGGTACGTATTAAATGTACCTGTGAAGATGATCACAGCAAGGGAGTTTGCCAAGATAAACTTGACCACTTCTTCTTCGATTCCATACTGCTTGAGCACAACATCAAGAATCGGGATAAAAATAATTCCTCCTCCTACTCCGAGCACGCCAGACAAAAATCCGCCGAGTGCGCCTGCCAGTAAGAGAAGGAATATATCTAGAATTTCGGGCATTATTCTACCAAGTAATCCGCTGCGAAATTATGCCTTAATTATTGCTTCAAAATGGATTTCACCTTTTCAGGATTATTCAGCACATTCACCGCTTCGGCAATTTCATTGTCGTGGGCGAATGCTATCTCAAAACGACCGGTTTGGTAGTAGTAATGACGTGCAATTTCTTCTTCCAACAAGGCTTGAATTTCTTTGCGATTCTTCACCACGTCTGCCTTTTTATCGTGGTTTAAGGCTTCGAGCATGCTGTTATAGTTGGATTCAATCGCTTCAAAATACCCTTCTTTTTTCGCTTTCTCGGCCATCTCTTCCAATTCCTTTTCCGTTTCTGTTTGGTAAGCATAGTCCTTGTCTTTGATGAACTCAAGGAAGCTTTTCCAATCTTCTTCTGTCATTTTAAAATCGCGGGCGGAAGAGATTTTTTCGTGTTTGCCGCGATAATCCACTGCAAAGTCGAATACCAATTGCTTGCGGAGCAGGCTTACGGCAATATTGCTATAACGGCCCGCTTCAAGGCTTACATCAGGTTCAATACCTCCACCATCAAATACTTTACGTCCGTTCCGTGTTTTGAATTCCTTTTTCAATGAATCAGGAATCGATCCTACGCTACCGTCTTCATTACGGTTGGAATAATCCAACGCCTGAATACAGCGTCCGCTTGGGGTATAGTATTTCTGGGTGGTAATTTTAAGTTGGGTGCCGTATTTCAATGGACGGGTAGATTGTACCAAGCCCTTTCCAAAAGTTCTTTGTCCGAGTACCACGCCTCTATCTAAATCTTGAATCGTTCCAGAAACGATCTCCGAAGCAGATGCAGAACGGCTATTGGCTAAAACTACCAATGGAATTTTGGTATCCACCGCACTGTTCAATGTTTTGTATTCGCGGTTCATGTCCGTCACCTTTCCTTTGGTGAATACCACGAGTTGGTCGCGTTCTACGAAAACATTTACCACGTTTATTGCTTCATGCAACAATCCACCTGGGTTTCCTCTTAAATCAAGAACGACCCCTTGGAGTTCTGGATTTTTCTTCAATTTGATCAAAGCTTCCTTTACCTCATCTCCTGCTCCACTGGTAAATCCAGAAAGGCGGATATAGCCGGTACTTTCGTTGATCATCCCAAAATAAGGGACATTCTTAACATGAATTTGCTGGCGGGTAAGTTCTTTCATCATCTCCTCACCATGGCGGCGAATTTTCACCTTCACCGTGGTGTTTGGAGATCCTTTAAGGATTTTACTCACTTCATCGGTGCGCATGCCTTTTAATGATTTTCCGTCGGCCTCAATCAATTCATCACCCGGACGTAAATCTGCATTGGCTGCAGGAGAACCCTCATAGGGCTCATTGATGATGACATAATCGCCCTTCACGCTAATTACCGCACCAATTCCACCATACTGACCCGTGATTTGGAAACGGTAGTCTTCCGTTTCGGCTTCAGAATAATAGCTGGTATATGGATCGAGCGACTCTAACATCGCGTCAATACCGGTACGCATCAATTTTCCCGGTTCTACATCATCTACATAGTAGGTATGCACTTCCTTAAAGATGCTGGTGAAGATGTCGAGGTTCTTCGAGATTTCGAAGTATTCATCAACGAACGACATAGAGCCAAAACCTGCTCCAACTATAGCAATTCCCAGCAGCAGCTTGCGGCTGTGAACACGTAACTTTTTCATACGCATGACAATTATTAAGGTTTTAAGAAGATTGACTGGCGTCTTGCCCAATGAATCTCTCCACGATACTAAGAAAATTCCGTTCCACTTCTTGGAAATCAAGCGCTTTTTCTCCAATATAGGCAAACGAAATGTCCATCTTTTTGCCTTTCGAAGTTAAATACTCCTGAATGGGATAGCTGTTTTTTCGATAAACCTCGCGAAGAATCCTTTTAATTCGGTTGCGCTGGTTGGCTTGGCGGAATCGCTTTTTCGGAACGACCAACAATACGCGCAAAGGGGGAACTACATCATCCTGATGGTAGCACCAAGTAATCTTGAGGGGATAAATAAAAATGGACCCAGATTTTTCCGTAAACAGACGCTCTATTGACTTTACGCCAGAGAGTCGTTCCTCTTTACGGAAAAAGAACCTGCGGTCCACGAATATAAAGATAGCACAAAAGCAGGGAAACGACTAACGCTTGTGGCGTTGCTCTCCAGAAACGCTAAGTTTCTTTCTTCCTCTTGCTCTGCGTCTTGCCAATATCTTTCTGCCGTTAGCAGTTGACATACGCTCTCTGAATCCGTGTTTATTTCTTCTTTTTCTTTGAGAAGGCTGAAATGTTCTTTTCATGACTTTAGCCAAAAATTTTAAAGGACTGCAAAGGTAGTCGTTCGAACGGAATTCACAATAAGAGGATAAAATAATTTTCTATTTTATTCTTTTCTTATTTTCGAAGCTTGGTTATGACAAAAAAGCTAATCTTCCTATTCGCCACGTTACTGACGTTCACTTTCTCAATCGCTCAAACCACCAAACCCTTCGATTTAGCACTTCCAGCAGATGATGCGGTCATCGTTTTGCAAGGCGACAAAAATACGGATTATCCCCTTACATGGACAAGCGGAAAAGGAGTACAGACTATTGGCGTCAATTACGACTACAGTGTATTTTTCGATTCCGTGGGTGGAGATATTTCCACACCCATAGACAATATTACCAAATCCTGCTGCGCTTCTGCGTTTCAGGATACTGTGCTTCACTTCACTGGTGACCAATGGGCCAGTTATTTAAACGGGGTTTCGCAGTCCATGTACGCCAAAGATTTTGCAATAGGCGATACGCTTTCTTTAATCTGGACAGTCAACCTATCGGCGGCCTCTTCCGGACCAACCTATCAATTTCAGTTAGCGACCAGCATCTTTAAAATTCGCTTTGTTCGTGGTCAGTTTTTGGATGAATATGTTCCGGTAAAATTGAAAAATCCGAGCAATTTCAATCAGGCATTTATTCAGGGAAATCCGAATTCAGAAATCTTGTTTGAATGGTCCGCCGCTTATTGTCCAACAGGCTGTGCTGACGCCTCTTACGATTTGTTGATTGACACCGTAAATGGTGATTTTAGTGTTCCGTATTACAGCATTTCTATTCCTAATAATGACTCTTCCTGGGGGGTGAATTTCAATACCTTCAATCAATTGCTTATCGATACTCGTACTCCTGAAAATGCCTCAAGACGGGTTTACTGGCGGGTACTTGCCTATGGAAATGGACAGGTTCAATACAGCACTGAAACGCGAAATATCAACCTTTGGAATGGACTGCTCGATAATGAAAACAGGCCCTTCAGTTTGATTAACCCAATCAACAACGCAACGATCAGTCTTACTGGAAATGCCAGCACCCAGCTTAATTTTAAATGGGAAACTACAGGAACAGCCAAAGGAAATGCTGAAAAATACTTTTTGGTGTTCGATACCGCTTTTGCCTCCCCGATTTTTGGCAAACCCATCGCGCAATTCGAAACCAACAATAACAGCTCAGATACGGCCATCAATCTTACCTATGGCAAAATTGATCATGTCTTGGATTCCTTATACCCCAACTGGAAAAACCTTACCCTGATATGGGGCGTGAAGGCACAAGCTCAGGGTACCTATTATTATCCTGAAACGCCTCATTTTATTGAGTTTCGTTCTGGTGTGATGCTAGGCATGAATGCGCCTTCGAGTAACGATTTGGTAGTATATCCAAATCCCGCGAGCATTTCGGTTCAACTTCCCGCAAGCGATGAGATAAGAACAGTTCTTCTTCGTTCTATGCAAGGAAAAAAGGTCATGGAGGTTCTGCTGAATCCAGGAGAAACCCAAATCGACTGCAGCAATCTTGCAAATGGCATTTATCTGATCGAAGCACTTGAAGGAACGATTTCCAGAAAACAGCTCCTTTCCATACAGCACTAATGCCTTGTGGCTTTAACCAGAATTTTCCTTTCCCGCATGCTTTTCCCCGCTGGATTCTGCCATTCAATGAGTACCAAATAGGGCCCGTCGGATAAGGGCATTCCGAAGTAATCATTCCCCTCCCACCAGAGCTGTCCGGCCGTTCCGATGGGCAAATTATTCGCCCATTCTGCTACCAATAGACCGTTTAATGCATAGACTCCAATATGCGCGATAGAGCCAGGAGCGATGCCTTCATAGCGCAATATTGCCTGGTCTTCAAAGCCATCGCCATCCGGAGAAAAGCTGGGGGAAACCAGGTTCCAATGTTCTTTACCTGGCATTGGGGGGCGCCTCATCTGCGAATTTTCCCATCCCGGCGTTCCAAAATTCGACGGAGCTGCGGCCGAGATCCAATTGCCCTCCTGATTGCCCCGGAGAGTCGGGTCTATGCGCTCCAGACTAATACCCTCGGTATTATCCAGAAGGGAGCTATGCATTTTTGGGTCATAAAAAAAGGAATCCACTACCTGACCCAGACTGTCAAAAACCTGCACGCCCATCCCCGAATTTGGAAAACTTGGAAGCTGCGCCACTATCAAGGTATTGGCCTGTGAATAATGAGAAAAACGACGCCCTAACAAATGATCCGATGCCGTTATCAATACATAATGCCCAGGCAGGAGTACGTATCCATCCTTGGCAATCTCTACTTGTCCTTTTACCGTTCCTGCGGCATCATAACTTGCTAATTGCATTCCCTTCAAATCAATGGCTTCCGGCCCTGTATTCATCAACTCTATATAGTCCGGTTCATCGCCTATAGGATCATATAAAATCTCATTAATGACCAGTCCATCGGCTGGTCCTGGCACACTAAATTCAGCCCTCCATTCCTCCTGCATAAAACCGCATCTAATACCGCTTTGCTGAGTTAGCGTATAGCTAGTATGAGGTAAAAACGGAATGCTCCAGGTCAAATTCCAGCTTCGAAAATCATCGCCACTCACCTGCCAATCCATCAAAAAGCCAGAGGAATTAATCCTGATTTCTGGAGGTTCTTCTCCTAATGCATGAGAATAGGTGAGCCTTAACTTATTGGGAGAAAGGGGATAAATATGCCAGAGCGCGATGGCCTTTTTTACCATCGGCTGTGTCGAAAAATTTTGGACTCCAGGCGTTCCTCCTGCTTCGGTGCTTACCCGCCAGTCTTCCACCCTCGAACATCGACCAAGGCTATCATGGCGTTGCAAACTAAAGGCTCCTGCATTGGCCTTTCCATCCATAAAAAAAGTGTCGGAATAATACATGGCATCAATCAATTTGCCATCAATATTGCGCATCCAGAGGTTTCCTGATTTT
>JALRIQ010000070.1 GCA_023277325.1 Bacteroidia bacterium
TGCTCGCTTGAATGACCTGAAGTTTGAGGTAGTTTAATGTTTCTGCGCGTCATTCAGACACGCAGAAAACAAAAAAACCGGACTGCTTTGCAGACCGGTTTTCTATTTTGTTTGTGGGAGTTGAGGGATTCGAACCCCCGACCCTCTGCTTGTAAGGCAGATGCTCTGAACCAACTGAGCTAAACTCCCAAAATGTCAATTTCCGCTTTGATAGCCTGCCTTTCGGTAGCGCTGTTTCTCAAAGGGAGTGCAAAGATAAGTTTGGAATTGACATTTGCAAATAGTCTGTAAAAATTTCAAAAAAAAGTATTTCTCACCTGTCATGGATACCAAGTCAATTCCCCTCACCGCCTCATCTCCTTATCACCCCATCTTTTTTGGCCCTGACCTACAACCCAGAACCCAGCACCATTTTAAATGCAGGTAGGACGTTGAATTGGCCCGCCTGTCTATTTCTCTATCCACCCTGTCAGCAACTTTTCGCATGCTTTCTCTCTTCCCGATACGTCTTGACCTACTTTTGCGTTCTAACTAAGATGAGAAGAGCAATGCGCATATTGGCTTGGATTAGCGGCATAACACTTGGGGTTGCCCTCCTACTTATTGGCGCCATTTACCTGTTCTCAGGGAAGATCAAAGAATCCGTCGTTGCAGAGGTCAATAAATCTTTGACGGCTAAGGTGCAGGTGGGGGAAATTGAGTTTTCAGCATGGACACATTTCCCTCAGGTTAGCATCGACTTCAATCAGGTCGTTATCGAAGAGTCGAATCCCCTAAATGATTCTGCCCTGGCTAAAATTGAACAAATCAGCCTGACCCTGAATATCTGGGATGCCCTTCAAGAGAAGATCCATATCCAAGGATTGAATATAAAAAACGGCTACCTCAGTATGGCGCAAAATGCCAAAGGGGAAGACAACTATTCCATCTTCAAAACAAGCAATGACAGTGGCAGCGGGGAAACCAGCTTGAGTTTTCAGCAAGTTAGCCTGGAGAATATGCAGGTCTACTTTAAAAATGAAGCGGATATCTATTCCTTCCAATTTCCGGATTTATCCTGTTCAGGTGATTTTAAAGAAGAGGTATTCACTGCGCATTTAGACGGGATTGTACTTGCAGCTCTCCAATTCGATAAGGGCGAATCGTTTAAGGAACGCACCTTTAAACTGAATAGCGACCTGCTCGTCGACAAGCCCAATGACAAACTAAAATTCAGCAAAACCTTTTTAGGACTCGAAGACCTAGCCTTTGAGCTCGATGGATACTGGAATATTGGTGAAGAACAAGGAGGCAAAATTGACATCAAGACCCAAGATGCTCAAATTAAAAAACTCCTCAGCCTTTTGCCAGGCTCAGTCAAAGCCGAAATCGAAAATTATGAGAGCTCAGGCATCTTGAAACTCAATGGCAGCATTCGACAGAAAGGAGCAAACTCGCTGGTCGTTGAAGCGAATTTTGGGGTGGACAATGGTTCTCTATTTCTAAAAGAATTTGGAGAGGGATTAGGCAGTATTCGTCTGGATGGCGACTTTTATTATTCAGAGAAGAAACAATCCATCAACCTGAATAAATTCGAAGCCCGCTTGATGCAAGACATCATCAAAGGAACTGTTAAGCTTGATGGCTTCGACGACCCAAACCTCAACATCTTTGTGTTTGGCGAATTCAATCTAGAAAACCTGAAACGCATAGCCGACTTGGGCGATTACAACGAAAGTGTCGGCAAAGTAACCTTGGATGTATCGCTAAAAGGAAAGGTCAGTGAGTTAAAAGACCCGAAAAAATACCGCTCATTATACCTGGATGGAAAAATTAAAGGGGAGCATCTGAGACTGGGAAGCGATAGTCTCGACAACAAACTCACTGACGTCAATACTTTCCTTCAGCTTAAATCGTCGGAATGCTCCATCCATCGTCTCGAAGCAACATGGAATGAACAAAGGGTTCAAATTCGGGGAGAGGCTAAAAATTACCTGGCCTATCTATTCAATGAAGAAGAGCTAAAAATCCTTGGGCGATTGAAAGCAGAAAAACTGCACTTCACCAACCCGAGAGAAGAATCGACTGAAGTTAAACAAAGCCCTTACGACACCGTTGGATTTCAATTGCCTCCTCGCATTCGAATGGAGGCTGAAGTGGAAGTCAGCGAACTTAGTTTGGAAAAATTCAATGCTCAAAATATTACAGGACGTGTAAGCTTAAATAGTGAGCGTCTTGATATTAAAAAACTCAAGTTCGAAACCTGTTCCGGAAAGGTCGAATTAAAAGGAAATTGGAGCAAAAGAGCTTCTGGGGATCAGCCGGTAGTGGTTAATGCTGCGCTCGAAAAGGTTAACATTCAGCAACTTTTTGAGGCCTTCAATAATTTCGGACAAACGGAAATCACGGATAAAAACCTCAAAGGACTTCTAACCGGAAAAATAGATGCGGGCTTTATACTCGACCGCGGATTTAATTTCCTTCCAAAGAGCCTCTATTCTTTCCTGGATATCCGAATTGATGGCGGCGAGCTAAATCATTACGAACCGCTCAAGGCCTTGTCGAAATATGTGCGGGTGGAAGACCTGGAAAATGTGCGCTTCAAAACCCTCGAAAATCAAATTGAGATTCGCGATGAGGTGATTTATATCCCATCTATGGAAATAAGAAATAATGCCATGAACCTGCATATTGAAGGACAGCATAGTTTCGCTAACTCAATGAATTACAGCATTAAAATTCAGCTGAAAGACGTGCTGGCTGGTCCGTATATGAAGGACCACGTAGAAGAAGAATTCGAAAAAGAGGAAGAAGGCGTGAACGTGTTTATCCGCATGAGCGGTACGCCAGACAATCTGAGCATCAAGTACGACTCAAAAAAGGCAAGAAAAAATCTCAAGCAAGAGATGAAAAAGGAGAAACAAACCGTTAAAGAGATATTAAAGCAAGAATTCGGGATAAAGAAAAAGGAACAAGAGCAGGAAGAGCCTGAGGAAGATGTACCCGATTGGGAGGATGATATTCCGGAATAAAATTTGAGCTCACAAGGGATTCCGGTTGAATCGCAAGAATTCTCCGCTTACATTTGAAAAAATGCCTTAACCGGCTTTTAAAGAAATACACATGATAAAAAGGTTTTGCATAGTTTTTCTAGGCGTGTTTTTAGCAGGCAGCAGCGCAATCGCTCAACCTACAGAAACCCAATTGACGGCAAACCCCATCATCGCCTCACTTGATAGTCTTACCGACGTATTGCACAAAAATGGCTTTCTGAAAAATGCCAGCTTTGTGAGTGCCGAAGACCTCGACTTCACCGCAGGAACAGATTTACCTGAATATCCAGCCGTTCTCATCCAAGAGCGCATGAATAGCCTTGGCTCTGAAATCGCGTTGGAATATAATCCTCATGTTAAAGGGTTTATCGATCTATACGGCAGAAAGAAAAAAGACCTTACCTCCCGTATGCTTGGTCTTTCCGATTATTATTTCCCCATTTATGAGGAAATTCTGGATCGCAATAACCTGCCGCTGGAATTAAAATACCTTAGCGTGGTTGAATCGGCGTTAAATCCGAAGGCAACGTCTTGGGCGGGAGCAAGTGGTCCGTGGCAGTTCATCTATTCAACAGGCGTTCAGTATGGATTGACAATCAACTCTTATGTTGACGAACGTCGTGATGTTTACAAATCGACACAAGCAGCTTGTGAATATTTCCAGGCGAGCTATGATCTTTATGGCGACTGGCTTTTAGTTATCGCTTCTTATAACTGCGGACCAGGGAATGTCAATAAAGCCATTCGTCGTGCCGGAGGAAGCAAAAATTTCTGGGAGATTCAAAAATACCTTCCTCGCGAAACCCGTGGTTATGTTCCTGCATTTATTGCGGTGACCTATTTAATGAATTTCGCAGATCAACACGGAATTACTGCAACGCAAGCGGATTATTTTGCGTTAGTAGAAGCAGTGGAAATCGATCAGCTCCTTACTTTCGAACAATTGGCTTCGGCCCTCGATTTAAACGAGGAGCATATTTATGATTTGAATCCACATTTTACCCAAGAAATGGTTCCCGATATTGGTGGCGCCATGCAAGTGTACCTGCCTTACCAAAAGGCCATGCTTTATGCCTGCATCCGCGATAGCATCGCTAATATGCCTTTGTATGACGAAGAGGGCAAGCCGTATCGCTTGGATTTGAACGTTGAGCAGGTGCGTTATAAAGTGCGCAAAGGGGATAACCTAAGCTCCATTGCCCGCAAATACAATGTAAGTTCTTCCGACATCAAAGAATGGAATGTGATTCACCGTAATCGCGTAGTTCCAGGAAGGTACCTGACCATCCATCTTCATAAAAAAGAAAGGGTGTATTTAGACCTGCCTGAACAACCTATTCTGGCTCAACAAATTCAGGAGGAAAAACCTTGCGCTACCTACCATACCGTAAAATCAGGAGATACCCTTTACAGTATTTCCCGTCAATACGAAGGTGTAACTGTGGAACTGCTTAGAAAATGGAACAACCTTGCCAACAACCAAGTGCTAACGCCTGGTAAGGTGCTCAAAGTAGCAGAAGGAAGCTAATGAAGTATTTCAGCCTATTCTGTGTATTGCTCGGCCTGGCCGCATGCACAACCAGCACCAACACCATTAAGCCTGTTTCCACCGGACAATACGGTGAAATTTTTGTCATTATCGACGAAGACCTTTTCACAGACAAGCTCCGGTCGAGTCTCGAGAATTCCCTCGGTCAACCGCAAATGCTTTATGGCGGACAAGAACCTTTTTTTAAGTTGGTTTACCTCACGCCAACCCAAGCGAAAGGAAGTCTAATTTATGAAGGCACCACGCTTGTGCTAACCAAATCGGGCATGAATTCAGGAATCAGAAAACTATTGCCTGAACGCGTTGATAGTGCTGTGACCTTAAGAAAAAAAGAAGGCATCCATACCTATTTGCAAAAAGATGTTTGGTCATCTCCGCAACAAATACTTTTCATCCTGGGTGATAATCCAGATACGCTGGCTAAATACATTATAGACAGAAAGGATCAATTACTTGGGAAAGTGCTCGATATGGAGCGGACTGAAGCAGTAGGAAGAATGACCCGCCTGAGTGATGAAAAAATTCGTCAGGAAATAATTGCCAAACACGCCATTGATGTTCGTGCACCAATCTCCTACCATATTGCTGCCAACAGCAAAATAAACGAGGAGGAAGGTTTCATCTGGATGCGAAATGAAGACACGGATTACGACATGAATCTTGTGATTCATTACCAACCCTATAAAGACACTACCCAATTTGGACTGATGAATCTTATAGCCCGAAGGGATAGTGTGGTTAAACCCTATATCACTGGCGAGGCAAAAGGTTCCTATATGGCTACCGATACCCAGTTTCCGTATTACCTGCAAACCGTTGACTTTAACGGAAACTTTGCGAGAGAGTACAATGCACTATGGACGCTGGAGAATGACTTTATGGGCGGTCCCTATTTCAGCGTGACTGTGTTGGATCAAAAGAAAAACCGCTTGATTACTTTGGAGGGATTTGTTTACGCGCCCACCAAGGAAAAAACACGGTACCTGAGAGAACTTCAGGGAATTATTTACGGCGTGCGTTTTTAAGAGTTGATGATTTCTTCATCCACGAGCCACTCAAATCCTACCCAGAAAATGTAAGTTTGCAAGGATGAGAATGCCCCTTATCCTTTTACTCGTGATTTTGCTATTCGGCGCTTGCAGCAAAGAATACAAAGGAGACTATGCCGAAAATCAGGCGCCAGAAACTTATTTTCTCGCAGATACAATTCTTCGTGCCGGCGATAACCGCTTCGAATCGGTGATTCGCGTATTTTGGTCGGGAACAGACCCGGATGGTTTTGTAAAGGGCTACGAACTTTCAATGGATGGAATGGTGTGGACCTATACCACTTCACAGGATAGTGCACTTACTCTGAGTCTGCCTTCCAGCTCAGATACCTTCGACTTTACCTTGCTTGTGCGTGCTATTGACAATGACGGACAAGCCGATTTAACCCCCGCGCAACTCACGTATCCTGTCAAAAATTCGAGCCCAAGTGTTCGCTTTATTATTCCAGCAGGCAGTCCTATCCGCTCCTTCCCTGCTGTGAAATATTTTTGGGAAGGCACAGATCCAGATGGCAATTCGAGCCTGGATCATTATGAATTGATTTGGAATGACACCACCCAAACCCCACTTTCTCTGAGCACAGCCTTTACAGAAGCTGGTTTGGTTGCTAAAAGCCTGAGTGGTTCAACTACGGCATGTACCGTTTACCCAGGCACATTGAATACACCTTTTGCTCAGGATTTACCCGGCATGAAGCTGGGTGATGAAAACATTCTATATATCCGAGCTATTGATAAGGTAGGTGCCCAAAGTGATTGGACCCCAGCGCCAAAAATCTTTATCCGAAAACCAGTATCGGATATCCTCTTTGTGAATGCGCAACGTTCAGCGTTTAACCGCGCCAATATTCAATCCTTTTATTCCAATCAAATTATCAATGCCATTGGAAAAAGCTTTGACACCTTGCAAGCCGGACCTGAGGGCGCATTAAGCACTGACTTATCAAGCGACCCTACCACACAAGACCGCGTATTCAGCTTCTTTAACAAAATCTTTGTCTACAGCGAAAACTCAGAGTTTATCCTCGCGCTAATGCAGCGCTCCACTACTCAATTTTTTACCAAGGGAGGAAAGCTCATGCTCATCGCTGAAGGGAATGATGCTATAGAAAATCAACCGGCCTACCTCGATTTTTCACCTATAGGTGCTTATACGCCAAGACCAGCAAACGTTTCCTTGCTGATGAACTTGGGAGACAGTATTTACTCGTCCATACCCAATTACCCCACCATCCAAAATGGTTCTACTATCCTGAGTGGAATTCGTCCGTTTAGTTTGGCCAACAATAACTCAAGCTTTAGGTATGAGGCTTTGTATCGAGGGGTAATCACTCAGGATTCTTCAGGCAATATTTCTATCTGGCAAGGCAGTTCTATTTTGTCGGCAAAACGCGTTCGCCTAGCAGATAATCAAACCGATTTTGTTATTGTTATGCTGCCCGTCTATAATTTGAATAATAATGCGGCACTCAGTACCTGGTTTGAGCGTATGTTAGTGGATGAATTAGCTTATTGATGAAAACAAGAATAGCCCTATTTGCTTCAGGTGGAGGCACCAATGTACAGCGCATTGCTGAGTATTTCCAAGATCACCCAAGCATTGAAGTTGCAGCCGTGTATTGCAATAATCCGGATGCTTATGTGATTCAGCGGGCTGAAAAATTAGGACTGCCCGTTCGTCTCTTCAACCGAGCAGAACTGCGTGAAGGCGATGTGCTGGGAATGCTGATTGCCGACCATGTAGATTGGATTATTCTTGCGGGTTTCCTGCTACTCATTCCAGAGAACCTTATCGAGGCATTTCCCGGGCAAATCATCAACGTGCACCCCGCTTTATTACCCAAATTTGGAGGTAAAGGCATGTATGGACATCATGTGCATGAAGCGGTTGTAGCGAATAAGGAAAAAGAAAGTGGCATCACCATTCATTTGGTTGATGAAGAATACGACCAAGGCGAACACCTTTTCCAAGCCAAGGTAACGCTCGATGAACATGATACGCCGGAATCTGTGGCGCAGAAAATCCATACACTTGAACAAACGCATTTTCCTCAGGTAATTGAGGATACAATCATCAATGCTTAGCGGCTTTTGCTCGTGAATAGATAACGAAGCACCAGGAACATCGCCAGTATGGAGGTTGCCACAAATAGACTTTGTGCAAAATTATTCTCCGGATTATTTGACACCAAAATGGTAGAACATACCAGCAAGGCCGCCATCAATAAGGACATGGATATCCTTCGGGTGATATTTCGTAATACCGATGTCGCCGCTTTGCTATCGTGAATATTGATTTCGTGCACAAGGCGACCATCTTTAATCTTTCCAAGGATCTCATTCACCTCAACCGGGAAGTTACGGATGAGCGATACGTAATCGCCAATTGCATTATACAACGCACCGACCAATTTCTTCGGCGTATACTTATCCATCACCAATTTCTTGGCATAAGGCAAAATGGTTTCTGCGAAGGAAATGGTTGGATGAAGCTCTTCAGCAAAACGCTGGATGGTTGCCAGTGCTTTCAAAAGCAGGTAGATGCTCGATGGTAAATGCAACTTATACTTCAATACAATATTGACACATTCCATGAGCAGTTGCGAGAAATCGACGCGCTCGTAGGGTAGGTAACTGTTTCGTTTGATCAGGTCCTCTACTTCAAACTCCAGTTCTTCCGAATATTCATAAAATTTCTTACCGCTAAGGCGCAACAAAGCCCGCGTAATCATCTTGGAGTCGTTGCGTTCGAAGCCCAGAATAAACCCAGCAAGGAAATCCATATGGGCAGGCTTCAAGGTGCCCACCATTCCAAAATCGATGAAGGAAATGACATTATTCCGCATAACGAATAAGTTCCCAGGATGAGGGTCTGCATGAAAATGTCCGTGAACAAAAATCATTTGAAGCAAGGCTTCTGCACCATTCTTCGCGATGGCATTCAGATCATACCCCTTCTCCACAAGGACATTCACCTCGTCAGGTGGAATACCTTCAATAAATTCCATCACCAGCACACGGCGGGTACTGATTTCAGTGAATGCGCGAGGGATATATACGTCTGGGTTGAGTTTGAACATTTCTCCAAAACGCATGAGATTGGTCGCCTCATTGAGGTAATTCAGCTCACGCATGATGGTTTCACCAAACTCTTCAATGATGTCCTCAAAGCCCATAAAAGCCAGCTCTGGATAGTTCTTTACTACCCGCTTTGCCAGCAATTCCAAGAGGACGAGGTCAAGCTTAATTTTGGCTTCAATATTTGGTCGTTGGATCTTGACTACTACCCTTTCACCGGTGCGTAGTTTACCCAAATACGTTTGACCAATAGAGGCTGAAGCAATATGTCTTTTATCAAATTCGAGAAAGACGTCTTCTACCTTGGCTCCCAATTCCTTTTCGAGAATGGCCAGGCAGATATTGTCGTCGATCGGACGCGCTGTGCTCTGTAAGCGTTTTAATTCGCGGCGTAAAGTTTCGGATACGAGGTCGGGACGGTCGGCCAGTATTTGACCAAACTTGACGTAAGTCGGCCCCAAATCCTCGATAATCAGACGAATCCGTTCTTCTGTAGTACGGACTCTTTGTTGTTCCTGCTTCTCTTGCCTGAAAAATCGACGCGTCCATTTACGACGGCTCATCCAGTCATAAAAAGCCTGGCGAATAAGGATAAAGAGGATGTCGATGGCCCGCCAGAATTGCAGCCAGATGATGCGGAATCGGAAGAAGAACATACTAGTCTTTGTTTTTTTTCGTGAGTTCTTCGTTCAAGCGCTTGATCTCTTCAGTGAGGGCTTCGAGCTTTTTTTCTAAATCGGAATTCGAGGATTTTTGTGCATCCTCCATCACATCGGCCATATTCTTACGTTGCCGCCAAAGATCTAACTCATTCATCAGTGCCTCACTTACTTGTGCCATTTTCTCTTCATCAAATTGGTATTTTTCAAATAGCTCAGTGAATCGTTCCGTAAATTGTTCACGATTCATAAGGGCGTATGAAACACCTAAGTTGAGCAAAAGTCGAGAAATATCAGACATAGTTGCAAGATACAGAAATTAGAGACTACCTGCTATCAATGGGACAATTTCCCTTCAAATTTTTACTAGATTTGTGCACCAATAAAAACAAAGAATATGTCACAATCCCTCTCCTTGTTTCAAATGCACGAAGCGACATTAAAATCAGCTATTGCTGCTATTCATGACCGCGGATTTTGGACTCCCTATCCAGAGCACCCAAAAGCTTACAGTGAAACTGGGGATGAAGAAGGAAAAGCTGCATTCAGCAGAATGATGAATGAAGACTTTAAAGAACTCCTTCAAGAGGGTCAAGAGGGCTTTATTGGAGAGGAAGTTTCCCCTTATTTGCAACTCGGATTGGGAATTCGCTACCCTAAATTTTCTGCTGAAACTCTGGTAACCAGAGCTTCTGAGCAAAGAAAGGCATGGGCGAATACC
>JALRIQ010000071.1 GCA_023277325.1 Bacteroidia bacterium
GAATCATATCGGCCCATAATTCGGCCTTACCTGTATTGTCGGTGCGTGCAATAAATACCACCTCATTTTTATCCGAGACAAGCTTTACCGGAGCATCGACAACTGGGTTTCCATTTTCATAAGTTACCTGAACGGCATAGCGGTTTTTCAGATAGAAGCCCCATTGTTTTTGAAAGCTATTGAATTTGGTTTCTGTCAGGTCCTCCCATAATACCCATTTGCTAAAATCGTTGATTTCTCCTGCGGTAAGAGTGCCTAGTCCTGTTGGGATTTCTGTTTCTTCAATCGGTGGAGGAACCTCGTCGCTCAACATTTCGAACTCCGATTCTACCACCATGGTTTCACCACGAGGCCTCGGAGCTCTTTTTAAAGTTTTGGAGGTTTTTTCATTTTCCTCCAGAACCAATGGCTCAGATTTTTCGCGAGGCTGAAGCTCCACAACCAGCTTCTCCGGTTTAGAATCACCTACGTTAAGTTCTAACTCTTTTGCCAAATAGGCAGGGTGCACAACCCGTACAATATAATTTGCAGGGAGCAGGGAGTCGAACTCAAAATGACCCGACTCACCCGATAAAGTACTTCTTAGCCATTGATGGGTACTGTCCAATAAATCGACTTGAGCCACCCAGATAGATTTTCCGTTTGCTTGGACTGTTCCTTCAATAGCCGCATATTGAGTTGGCTTGAGTAATACTCCAGCTCCAATTACGGCTGAAGTAAGCATAAAAAAGGCTAAAACATTTTTCATTATTCTTGGTATTTAATGGGACAGTACGCGGGTAAATACCACAAACAGCGAAAAGGTAAATGGCCGAATTTTTTCTATTGCTGTTGGATGAAAAAAAATTAAGAAATTTGATACTCCACATACTAATGAGCAAAACAATTCGTTTGGCCTTTAACCATGAGCCATGCAAACTTCAAAAAAACTAATCCGTGAAGAGGCCTATGACTACTCCTATGATCTTTGGAGACTAGGACCAGATAGGCATTCCGCCATTCGGCGAATCAGAGAAATGTACGAATTATCCGCACTGGGAAGACATAGTGTCGACTGCGATGTTATCCAAACTCCCACCTATGCTATGTTTATTATTCATGCGCAAGACGATTGGGAAACCGACGACTACCGTTATTTAATGGACTTTTGGAAAGAACGTATTCTTGACGAAGGCTATTACAATTACATGTCGGATAAACGTACCGATATCCTGGATGGTGGTGTGCGCGAAAAAATCGAGCGCCATTACCTCAAACCCGACGTATTTGATGCCATGAAACTTGGCCTCCCAATCAACCGACGCTATGGAAACCTGACGATGGAACTTGTCTTCTATGAAGATGAAGTTGATTACCTTAAGATTACCATGGGCTTCTATCATGAAAGAAATCGCGGTCGCGAACTCGGACTGGAACGCCTGATGGAAGTACTCCTGAAAACCTAATACCATGACTGCGTTGTTGCGCGGATTCTTTAGCCTCTACTTGAGTCTGTTCTTCCTGTTTTGCCTGATGGTGCTATTGTTCAAGGACACCTATGCGGAAGGAATATCTCCTGAAGAGACCCGCATGTATCAACCTGTTATTCTCGCTGGCCTGCTGCTCTATACCTTCTTTAGTTTACTCATTATTGGCCTTTGGCATTTTAGGGCGCTAAAGAATAAAAATCGCGACTATTTGCTGGGTTGTGTTTATGCTTTAGGAGCCTGGTTTGTTTGCATCTATACCCTAATTGGCGTCTATCTTTCCTATTGGGATTGAAAGCGTAATTTGAATCGAGCAAGGTTAAACCCGCTCCTTTACCAAATAATGGTTCCGATCTGCTGAACTTCTGCCAATCAACTCGCCAATAAATCCGGCTAAGAAAAGCTGGGTACCCAAAATCATCGTGGTTAAAGCAATATAGAAATACGGATTATCAGTAACCTTAATGGTTGGCTCGCCTTGCGCTAAATCGACCAATTTGCCTATTCCTATATAGGCCGAAGCAATAAAACCCAAGACAAACATGAGGGTTCCATAGAGTCCAAAAAAGTGCATGGGTTTTTTACCAAACTTCCCAACAAAGAAGATGCTTAATAGATCAAGAAAGCCATTGATGAAACGGTCCCAGCCAAATTTGGTGCTGCCATATTTCCTTGCCTGATGCTGAACTACCTGCTCACCAATCTTGCGGAAGCCAGCCCACTTGGCAATTACAGGGATATAACGGTGCATTTCTCCGTATACCTCAATGCTTTTGGTGACCTCAGAACGATAGGCCTTTAATCCACAGTTAAAATCGTGAAGATAAATACCACTCATCTTGCGGGTTGCCCAATTGAATAGCTTGGTAGGAATAGTTTTGGTTATTGGGTCGAAACGCTTTTGCTTCCATCCTGAAATCAGATCAAGGTCTTCATCGAGAATCCTTCGGCGCAATTCCGGAATCTCGTCTGGACTATCCTGGAGGTCCGCATCCATGGTGATGATGATATCCCCTTGGGTTGCGGCAAAACCTTCATTTAATGCAGCCGATTTTCCATAATTTCTGCGGAAACGTATGCCATGAATATGGGGATTGTTTTTCTGCAAATCGCAGATTACCTCCCAGGATTTATCCGTACTGCCGTCATCCACAAAAATGACTTCATAGCTGAAATTGTTCGCTTCCATCACCCGGTGAATCCAGGCGCTTAATTCAGGAAGTGATTCTTCTTCGTTTAATAACGGAATGACAAGGGATAAATCCATAGCGAGCGCAAATAAAGCCTTTCTGAATTATTGTTCCGCTTTTTGCGCAAATAAGCCTCCAATAAGACCAAAGATGAGTCCTAAAAATAAGTTACCAATTAGGGTAAATGCAGCCATTGCTCCTGGTCCGGTTGTTTTCTTCATCACACTTACAACTTGGTCTTCTTGCTCTGGTGACACGTCTTGCATTTGAGCCATCGCCTGATCAATAATCATTTGTTGGAACTCAGGATGCATGATGCCAAAAAAAACATAGACATAGATCGCCGAACAAATTCCGGAAGCAATAGAAACCACCATTGCCACTCCTATAGAACGTCCATAGCTCATGAAACCACCCAGATCTTTCTTACGGTGTTCGAACATGGCGGCGATAATTACACCAGCCAGAACAACGTAGGTAAGGTATTGAGCTGGTGATTTGCGGGAAGCATCTATGGCTTCAAAGCTCGTCCAATCTACATTGAGCGACATAATATAACCGAGCATTACGCTGACAATACCACCGATAGTGCCCCATTTAAATCCTGTTGCCCAAGGGCTGGTTTTTTTCACGTCTTCCATGGCTATTCTTTTTACAATTTTAAGAAATCTTAGGGGTTCTCTGCCTCTTTTTTCTGCTCTTTCAGCTTTTTACGTATTGCCTTGCGGTCTTTGTCAAGGTTATCAAACTCAATACTATAATACAAACCAACTCCCTGGGTATTGATATTTCGGTTCAGGTTGGCATTTGCAGGGTTATTCTGATCTGCCCCTTGAATGGTACCTGTGCGGTTAAATGCACGCACCCTGAGCTGTCCATCTGGTGTAATGCTGTACATCGCACTGATATTGTTATAGAAGTTCGAATTGGTAGCAAAGGTTCCTTCAATCTCCAGACGATCATCTAAAAACTTGCGGCTGGCATTAAAGAGCAGGTCGGATTGCTGGTTGCCCATCACATAGTTCACCCCAAAATTCCAGTTGGTATTCATTTGCCCGAGCCAATTACTCACCTGATTCGACAATAAATCCCCCACTGAAGAAGAGAATAATCCAGCTTGGATATCGCCTGTACCGGTGTATTGTTGATTCACTGCAGGACGAATAAAGGTATTTGCAACCAAGAGGCTAAACACCTGTCGGGTCATTTCTTCCTGGTCCGATTCTATTCTCCGAATAATTGTGTTCAATGCGGTGACATTTACCCCAGAAGTGCTGATACTTCCCATATTTGGCAATCGAAAATCGAAGCGAATTTCTGGCTCGGTCAATGGCCCGCGTAATTTCATCACAGCCTCAACATCGGTTCTTTGTCGGTAGGCTGGTAAGTCATCGGAAGGCACTACCCCAATCACCAGATTTTCAACCGAAGCCTTGGTATGGTAAATGGCCTCCAAATCCATATTGGCCTGCATCGGATCACCATTCCAGGTGATTTTCCCTCCGCGTTCTATTTCAAATTTCTTGTTAATCAGGTTGACGGCCGTAAACAGATAATCTCCCTCTTCCACCACATATTCGCCGTACATCTTAAAATCGCCATTGCTATTGATTTCCATTAACAGCTTAGAATTTCCTCGTGCCCGGATAATATCCCCCAGTTTTGAGTCGAAGATGAGTTGGATTTCAGTGCTTGGGGTAATCTCCAAATCAAAATTCATCTGTATGCCAGATAAATCCTGGTAAGTCAGATCGGAAGAGCACACGTCTGAACTCCAG
>JALRIQ010000072.1 GCA_023277325.1 Bacteroidia bacterium
CGGCTTCAATAAGTTGCTTACCATCCCACACCTGACGACCATTTACCCAAGTTCCGGCAACGCTCGACTTAAAGGTATGCCCTTCAAATGGCGACCATTTGCAGAGCGATAAAATATTATTTTCACTCACCGTATAAGTTGCTTCAGGATCTAAAACGCAGAAATCCGCATAATAGCCTTCACGTACAAAACCTCTGTCCTTAATGCGGAAAAGTATTGCCGGGTTATGGCACATCTTCTGAACCATGGTCTCGATAGAAAGTCTACCCGCCACTACCTGATCGTACATTGCCTGAACGCTATGCTGTGCTAAAGGACCACCTGATGGCGCGGATGCATAAGGATTATTCTTTTCCTCTTTGGTATGCGGTGCGTGGTCTGTGGCAATCACATCAATACGGTTGTCCAAAACTGCCTGCCAAATTCCTTCTCTGTCGGAAGCTGTTTTTACCGCCGGATTCCATTTGATGAACATGCCTTTTTCTGCATAGTCTTCGTCGCTAAACCAAAGATGATGGATGCATGCTTCCGCCGTAATTTTTTTCTTTTCAAGCGGCAGGTCATTGCTAAACAGCATACACTCTTTGGCTGTTGAAATATGGTAAACATGCAAGCGGGTATCATGCTTTTTGGCCAAAGCTACCGCACTGCTGCTGCTCAAATAACAGGCTTCTTCACTACGAATTAATGGATGAGCCGAGGCTGGAATTGCATCGCCATAACGCGCTTGATAGATTTCCATATTCGCTCGGATGGTCGCTTCGTCTTCGCAATGGGTAATAATCAAATGGGGCACCTCGGAGAAAATTCGCTCGAGTACACGCAAATCATCTACCAACATATTTCCAGTAGAAGAGCCCATAAAGACTTTCACGCCAGAAAAAGTGGAATAATCCGCTTTGAGTAAATCTTCCAAATTATCATTGCTTGCCCCCATATTGAAAGAATAATTGGCCAATGAACTTTTGGCTGCAATGGCAAACTTCTCTTCCAACAGGGTTTTGGTCAAAGCGGGTGGTTTGGTATTCGGTTGTTCAATATAGGTCGTTACACCGCCTGCTGCGGCCGCTCTCGATTCGGAATAAATTGTTCCCTTATGGGTTAAACCTGGTTCGCGAAAATGCACCTGGTCGTCGATTATTCCGGGCAATAGGTATTTCCCTTTTAAATCAACCACTTCCCCTTCGGCATCAATCTGGGCTGCAATTTTTTCGATTCGCTCACCACGAATCAGCACATCACATGGTATAATTTGGCCTTCATTCACCAAATGCGCATTTTTCAAGACGGTCGTTTTCATCGCTACGAAATTACGCCCTTCGCCATTCATATCAAGATTGTTTTGTTTCTTGCATTCGACGCATGGAAAAAAGATTCAATATTCGGGTTTATGGCATTTTGATAGATGAGGGGAATATTTTACTGTCACGCGAAACCTACCAAGGCAAGTTCATGCGCAAGTTTGTTGGTGGCGGATTGGAATGGGGCGAGGGAATAACGGATGCTTTAAAGAGAGAGTTTATGGAAGAAACGAGCCTTCGGATTGACGTGCATGAAATGGTCTATATCAACGAATTCTTTCAGCAAAGTGCCTTCAATAAAAAGGATCAGCTTATTTCCATGTATTACCGTGTTACCTGTCTTGAGCCTTCAAAACTAAATGCCTTGATTAGCGAGAGCGAAGGATGCGAAGAAGGGATTTACTGGTCAACATTAGCTGAACTGGATGAAAAAGAATTGACCTGGCCTATCGATCGTTTGGTTATTCGCCGACTGAAGTCTTTTTAAGCTTTACCGAACGAATAAACCCTCTATAAAAAAAGCTTTCCTTCTCCATTCGGTAGTTCCTTTTTAGCATAATTTCGGGAACCGCGTATACCCTATTGGTACCGAGGCTTGTAGTGAGTTCAAAAAAGAAAAGCATGGTACGCATTAAAAACTTCTGCCACCATTTTTCCGGAGGAATAAAATCTGACCAAAGCCAAAGTCCACCCTCTTTCAAATGACTATCCAACTTGAGGAAAATTTTGGAAAGTGTCTGGAACCGAAACTGATCAAAAAAGAAAAAGCTTAAGACCACATCGAACTCCTCGCCTTCCTGAATATCCAGCTGAGTCCCGTGAACAAAACGTACCCTCTCCTTCAAAACATGCTTACAGGCGCGTTTACTTTTTTCAATCATCACCTGCGACTTTTCTATATAGACCAGTTCTTTTGGCGCAGAGGCTTCAAGTACATCATTCAATAAAAAGCCTGTTCCACCCCCGATAAAGAGTATGCGCAATCCCTTTGGAATTTCGGAGAGATACGCCTTTTGCGAACGACCAATTGCTCCGAAATAGACCGCATGACCGAGCCAATCGTAGAAGGGAGCTAAGGCGTTATAATCATTATCAACCTGCTTCATCCTTGCATGAAAATTAGGTGAATAAGCGCTCCAATAAATGGAATCAAGAAAATTCCATCGCCAATAACCCGATATGCCTCATTTTTTCGGAATAGCTTCGGAAAATAAAAAAGGCAAAGTAAAGATGAGGACATGCTCAAAAGAAGGACACCGTAAAAAAGAGAATCGAGTATTAGAAGGAATGCACTCAGCGCAAAGGCTATCCATAAAACAAATCCCAGAATTTGGTTTAAGGCAGGTAGTCCGATGAAACGAATGGCAGAAGGATTTTTATCTTTTAAATCATTTTGAGCTTCACGAACAGAAAACAACAACAGGTTTGAAAAGGCCAAAAGAAAAATGAGAAGAAGTAACTGCCAGCCATCTCGGCCTATGGGCCAGGCATGGAATACGGGGACCAAACTAACTCCAAGTGTATAGCATCCCGCGATAAACAACTCTTTGAACACATAACGGTATTGTGTTTTTCTTGCCCAGATTAAGCTGAGAAAGTAGAGAAGTATCAATCCAGAAAGACCCAAAGAAAGACGAAAGAGCATTTCAGAAGTTTGCCGGGGAATCAAACCCACAAACAAAAACAAACCAATAACTGCGGCAGTTAAGATCGGTTTATAGTATTTCTGATGAAAACGATGACGTGGTGTGCTCGCTTCGTGCTTGATATTCCGGGCATCCATCAAATGATCAGTGGTATAAATTAGCCAGGTAATCAGAGCCAGGAGGAAATAATAAATCGTGTCAACCCTTGTATCCAGATACCCCGACACCAGGTACATCATCGCAGCAGCTCCAAGTGCCACATCAATACTTAAATGCCGAATAATTTTATACATGATTAGCGCATTCCTTCCTCGAAATGCTTTCTGCATCTCGGTTCGTAACTGTCCTTTTCACCCAATAAAACCTGCTGGGCATCGGGCTTAATACGATAAGAATATAAGGCAACATCGCCACAAACAGCGCATATGGCATGAACTTTTGTAACAAATTCGGCCTTCGCCATCAGGTTAGGCATAGGACCAAAAGGGTTTCCACGGTAATCCATATCCAAGCCTGCTACAATGACCCTCACCCCTTTCGCCGCGAGTTCATCGCATACCCGGGGTAATTCATGGTCAAAGAATTGGGCCTCATCAATGGCTACTACCTCTGCTCCTTTATAAAGCAATAGAATATTCACCGAAGAATCAACTGCAGCGGCAGACAGGGAGTTTTCATCGTGCGAAACCACATCCGATTCGTGGTAGCGGGTATCGGTTGCGGGTTTATAAATTTCGATGAGCTGTTTAGCAAACTGTGCACGTCGAACCCGACGTATTAATTCTTCGGTTTTACCCGAAAACATGGAACCGCAAATCACTTCAATCCATCCTTTTTCACTACCCGGTCGATGTCGTGGCTCAATAAACATGCTGCTTTTTCTTGATTTCCTCCTTTCTGCACATTCCAATGTGTATTAATAATGGCCCTTGCATGGAGTCAATGCAAATGACGGGCTTAATTTTGTTCGGTACAAGTACAAGCACATGGCAAACAGAAATAGCATCCACGAATCAATTGCAATATTAAGCACACAAATCGCAGAACTGAATGCAGATTTAACATCACGTAACGACTTATCTGTTCTTGATATTGATTTATTGCGCAAGCATACCATCGACTTGTACGAGGGAGTAAACCAGCTTAGGTTAGCGATGAAGGACAAGGTTGAGGTTGAGGTTGAGGTTGAGGCTGAGACGAAGGTCAAGGAAGAAGCTGCCCTAACCCAAAACCCAGAACCCGAAACCCCTATCGAGGTCGAGGAAGAACCTGCCCTAACCCTGAACCCTGAACATGAAACCCCTGCAGTTGAGGCTGAGGCTAAGGTTGAAGAAGAAGCTGCCCTAACACAGAACCCTGAACCCGAAACCTCTATCGAGGTTGAGGAAGAACCCGCCCTAACCCCTGACCCAGAACCCGTAATCCCTTCAGAAACCCCTTCCGAAGAAAAGGTGCTGGCAGCAGAAGCGAAAGTTGAGGCCGATGCTATAAAAAGTGCTGGCAGCGAAGAAGAAGCAAATGACTTGGCATCGAAATTCAGCAATACCCCCATCAACGACATGAAAAAAGCCATCAGCATCGCCAAGAAATTTGAGTTTATCAATGCGCTTTTTGCCGGAAACGTGGAGAAATACGCCTATTCCATTCATCATATGAATAACCTAAAAAGCGGTGATGAGGCATTCAATTACCTCCATGATTTAAGAGCGGAATACAAGTGGGATGATGAAGACAAAAACTTCCTGGAACTGGCCAACCTGGTTCGCAGAAGGTATTTAGGTTAATTTGACCTGATCCCGACTTCTTTTTGACAATCCATTGACAATACTGGTGCTTACTAGCATCTGATTTGATGCTGTTTCGCCATGTACCATTTTTGGCGACAAAACCCCTTATTTCGACCTGCTCTTTTCTTGATGTTCGGCATTTTACTTGCCGAGTTTGACATTCGCACGAAATTTTGGCTAGGTCTGCTAATCTCCGCCAACCTACTGGCAATCTTAAGAATGCGCAAAGGTTCCTGGAAACGAATCAACTTTTTTATTCCCTCTCTTTTT
>JALRIQ010000073.1 GCA_023277325.1 Bacteroidia bacterium
TCTAAACAGCGTATCTCGCTAATGCCCGCCTTTTCTATCTCTGAAGAAAAACGACGGATATCGGCCAGTTCATGATTCGCATCAATATAAAACACCTTCTTGCCTTCCTTTTCCAGCATAGCGGCATAATGTTTCATAGAAGCCCTTTGGAAGGCTATTTTTTGCTGATGAAAGGCGTATTGATGAAAAAACAAGGTTTCTTCAATCAAGTAGATTTCATCCTGATTTTCCAGCAAGGGATTCGGATAAAATAACTGATGAGGAAATATAAGGTTGACCGCTTTACTCATGAAGGTGATGCCCAATAGTGCTTAGTACCTTCATCTAACAAAAGGAAATCAATTCCGTTTGTTCTTCTAAATGTGTAGCAGAGTTGTCCCATAAGACAGATTATTTCACCTACCAAGGACCATTTTTTGTCACTGAAACGAATTGGCCCTCTTCGAGACGAAAAGCTCCTCCATAACCAACAAACCAAAGTCGCTTTTCCTGATCCTCCAAAATTTCAAAAATGACCGGTCCTGGATTATCCGCTGACTTTTGAAACTTGTGCAATTCCTTTCCATCATAGGTATACAGATCGTGTTGATTGCAAACAAACCAAATCGTTCCAGTATTGTCCTCAGCGATTGCCCCTATTCCTTTGTCCATTTCAATTTTCCCGGCAGTAATATTTACCGTGCGTCCATCCTCGAGGAGATAAAGCCCATCTTCACTTGTCACCCAAAACCTACCCTTCGAATCTTCAAAAAGTCCATGAACGAAATTTGCTTCAATACCTAAATCCTTGCTTTTATGGCTGAGCTTTCCATTGGCATAGGAAAAGAGTCCTGCGGTGGAAATAAACCATAGATTTCCATTTCTGTCCTTATGAATGGTATTCACCATGGTGGTGCTGGATATACCCAGCTTGGGATCAACTTTTCCTTCAGGTAATTTGAAGTGTTTGAATGCTTTACCATCAAATAAACAAACTCCTTTAATTGTGCCTATCCAAAGATTCCCGTTTGCCTCTGTTTCAAGCGACCAGACATCATTGCTTAAAAGTCCATCCGATTCATCGTAGTTTTTTACCTCTCCATCTTTGACGCTGCTAATTCCGTCTGTATGACCAAACCACATGGTTCCATCGGCTGCTTCGACGATACTTTTAATGGTGACTTGTTTGCCATTTTCAGCTTTTATACCATCGATCAAAACAAGCGAATCATTTGCTAAGCGAAATGCCCCGTTTTGAGTACCGAACCAAAATACCCCATCCTTATCCTGGTATATGGTTCTTACCACCTCACTAATTAGATTCTGGATGAAGGTATTGGGTATACCTGTATTCGGGAAATCTTGTGTCGCTGGACTTGTCTGCGTTTCTGATCCACATCCTCTATCCTGTTTGCTGCAGCCGCCCAGAAACAAGGTGACAAGGCAGAACCAAATCATGAATTGAAAAATAGAACACTGGTTACTTTTCATGGTTTCTTAGATACGCTAAAGGGAATTGGTATTGAGAAATTGCAGGGCACTTTAGACTCCACCATTATTGACCGTGTTGTTATGAAAAGACCCCACTATTTCGCTCCCCATTTTGCGTGAATCTTAATGTTTAAGAACTTTAAAAGTTTCCCTCACAATCCCATGTTGCACTTCAATAAAGTAGATCCCCTGACTTAAATCTGAAAGATTGATTTTCGTTTCAGAGCCCATAATGTCGCTTGCGAAGATTAATTTACCAACCGGGTCGGTTACACGGACGTGAAAGGTAGTTAAAGAAGATTTTACCGTTACATAATTACGTGTCGGATTGGGGTACACCTGGAAATCCACATTCCGCTCCACAAATTCAATAGAGCTAATATCCGCGTACTCATCGACGCATGACCCGACAACATAACTTAACTTATCCGCAGCATTGTTTCGTTCTCCTCCATTGGGGTGCGCATAGGTATAATAAAAATAGAGGCGCTCTCCTTTTGAAGCATTCAACTGAAACGGGATATTTGGTTTAACACCATACCCAGGCAGTCCCGAGGCACTCGTGCCATAATAAAGAATGCATGTAGGATTTCCGACGCCACTTTTTAAGGGAATAAATGTCAGTGTCGGATTATTATCTGCCGAGGAAAACTCATACGCGAAATCTCCGCTCGGGACAGTATCGCGACATAGTGGTGGAAGGTTCACCTTGAAATTCACCAAATTGGAGTTTGCACTCAAATTACCATTATCCACCGCTTTGGCACGCAATACATAATCTCCTACCTGAGCATACCATTTGATTTCAAAAGGTGAAACGCTGTCACGGCCAATTAAATTGGCACCCAAGTAGAATTCTACATAATCAATTTCACCAACCAGGTCTGAAGCTAATGCCTGAAAGAGCAAGGAATCCTGGGCAAGAAATACGGCATTATTTCTCGGCGTAATGAGCGCTACTGAAGGAGCAATATCATTGGAGGTGCTTGATATAACATAAAGCTGATCCCGGTCTTGATGCAAACCATTATCTACCTCCAATTGAATCAGGTATACCCCTTCCTCTAAACCGGAAATCGTCGGACTGCTATTCGACTGATCTGAAAATTGAAGCACGGTGGGGCCGTAAATTTGGGTCCACTTGTATGAAAGGCTATTGTTTCCCGGATCAGCGCTTCCTGTTCCATCTAATTGGGTGCTAGTTTGGGGCAACTGAATTAACACGTTTTCCCCGGCATCAGCCAATGGCTGACTATACGGTAAAGGGGAATCGTAAGTAAAGAGGATTTTTCCCAGATTGATTTCACCTCCTTCAAAGGCAATGCGCAGAACATTTTTCCCAGATTTTAAAGGGATATCATCCGTATTGAGCGTGCTCCATGCACCCCAATCACCAGTATATGTAAAGGAGATATTCGTTTTGATTCGCTCTTCATCAAGATAAAGGTTGACTGGTCCACCGCCTTGGTTATTTCCGCAGGCGTACCTTAGCGCCAGTTTGTAGCGTCCTGCTTGTTTCACCTCTACTGTATATTCCAGCCATTCCCCATTCGAAATCCACCCAACCGTGGCACCTTCATTTGGCACCAACTGGGCATCAACATGTTCTTCTTCCCGAAAATCCCCATTATTCCCCTGACTCAAATCGTTGTAGGCTATTCCTTGACCATTTCCTCCTTGAAACACATCAAAATGTCCTGCTTGAATTTCGCCAGGGATTACATGCGGTGATCCGGAATAAGGAACCTGCTCTCCAACATCCACCTGAAGGATATTGCTAATTGAGAATTTTTGGCCGTCATAGATTTTTGCATAGATGGAATGCCTCCCTATTGAAAGTTGAGAAGCCTTCATGCTATAAGGCGCCGAAAATACCTCTCCCAGACTTTGCTCACCATCGAAGAATTCAACTTTTGTGGCCGTGCCTGAGCTAACAACAAGAGTTAATTCAACGCTTCCTCCAGGGTATGCTTTTAAAAAGGGAGTACTTAAAACTCCTTCTATTTGGGCATCGACGTTCGTGACCAATTTCCGGGCAGGCACATCAAGAATGAACCCATCAGAAAAACGGACCTGAATCGCACTGTTTCCGTAATTGTGGGCAACATAGGTCTTTACCCCATTTTTCTTGAAAACCATGGCAATCGGATAATCTGCGGTTACCGATATATCTACCAGTCCAAGTACATTCAATGCATGCATCCAATGGTAGGTTTGGGCATCGCTGATTCCGAACTTTAAGTTTCTATCTGGATAGGAAGAATATAGTTTCAATGCCTCTTCGGGGTCGATAAGGGCCAGGTATTTCCAATACTCATCATGCCATAAATTATCATTCGCCTGATTTGACAAAATGCCTGTGTACTGCGTCATTTCATCCCAAATGGACTTCACATAACCTGAATCATGTCCCAGGTAAAATGACCCTCCATGAATTGGATACAACTCAATGCCATACGAGGCAGCGATGTCATTTGTCCAAAATGTTCCATTATCATAGCTATTTCCCCATACCCGGGATACCATTCCATAT
>JALRIQ010000074.1 GCA_023277325.1 Bacteroidia bacterium
TAAGAGGGTGAGACGTGAGAGGGTGAGACATGAGACTTTTAGTTTTTTTTGGGGGGGGGGCTAATATCAATGAGAGGACAATTTTCGAATTAGTGCTCGAATCATTGCATTAATCTCTTCCGTCTCTTTGATCCATTCCTCTAGTGGAAGTGTATTGTACTTCTTGGCAAGTAGGATGATGTTCAATTGGGTTTCCAATTCTGCAGCTGAACCGCTGGAAAAGGTCAAATAACGAATAAATTCTTTTTCACTCAATCTCTGAGAGCCTTCTGCAATATTGCTCGGGATGGATACACAGGAAGAAGCAATTTGTTCTCCAAGCCGATAAGGTCGAATTGTATCAATGCTTTCAATAATTTTAGCCGCATGTTCTAAGCCTCTGGAATAAATGGATAGTCGCTTGTAATTGTGATTCATATTCATGGTTCGGAATTTTTGGATACCCAAATTTCCCGCATCCCAAGAAAACAAGCACTATTGATTTGTCACGTTTGTGTCAAAACACAAAAGCTACACTCTCAAAATCTAATCATCTCACGTCTAACCCTCTCAAATCTTACGTCTCACCCTCTCATGTCTCACATCTCACCCTCTCATGTCTCACGTCTCACCCTCTCATGTCTTTTGTCTCACATCTCACCCTCTCATGTCTTACGTCTTACGTCTCCGAAATCTTCCAGAGATAAATGCAACGGTCGTCGCTGCAGGAGAGGAACTCCGTTTCGCTGATCCAAACAATTTTATTCACGGAACTGGTATGTGCTCCATAACGCTCGCGGTCGATAACCTTGAGTAGATCAAAAGACTTTGTGTCCCATAGCTTGATGCTTTTATCCATACTTCCGGAGGCCAGATAACGTGCATCCGGACTAAGACTCAAGGCATGTACCGTATACCAATGCGCGGCAATTTCATTGGATTTCTCCATTTCCTTCCATACATGCAAATGCGCATCCCTGCCGGTTGTCACCAACTGATCATCGATTCGTGCTATGGCAAATACGGAGTTGTCGCTCACCTTCAAAAACTCGGTTATATGCTCGTCACCGTCCTTTAATCGCCAAATATGGCCATCGGATCCGCCAATCCATAATGAACCATGATCTTCATGCAAACAGCGTATGCTTTTATCGGATAAGTGCAGGTTTAAAAGCGGCTCAGCAATTTCTCCGCCCCATTTCTTTAAATGCCCGTCATGACCCGCGCTGAAGAGGTAATCGTTTTCATAATGTAAGTCGAATATGGCTTCTTCATGGGCTTTCCACTGACGAAGCAATCGGGTATCTCCGACATTGATTTCATAGATGCTACCTCCTCGGGTGGCTAGCGCTACGCCATCTTTTTCCTTATGATAGGCCAAAGCGTAAATAGGCTCGGGAAGCCGCGAAATTAATCGCCCATCTTGTTCGTGAATATTCCACTTGACCAGCATTCCTCCGCCACCTGCGCTGAGGAAATTTCCATTACCCATATACGCCATGGAATAGATACTTTGCTGATGGCCCTTAAATTCGCCTATTTTTGAAACGTGTATGCCCAAGGTCTGGCACAAATATATTAAAAGGGATAGTCTTAGCGGTCTTTGGAAAATATCCGAAAGTCGGGAGGAACTAATGCGCCTATTGCATTTCACCTCCGCAGAGGAAATTTCAAATGATACGCGCGCTCGGCAGTGGTTGGCCTCCAGAGTTCTTTTGCAAGAGCTATTGCTTGAATTGGGTTACACAGAAAACTACCAACTCCATCGCCTTCCCAGCGGACGACCCGAATTATCCATCGCTGGCCTACACATATCCATATCTCATGCAGGAGACTATGCTGCAGTAGCGCTTTCAAAAACGCCCATCGGCATCGATGTCGAAAAAATCAGTCCGAGAATTGAGCGCATTCAGCATAAATTCATGAATGAGGTAGAAAAAGGACTTTTGGTCGATGAAAAAGACATTTTATGGATGCATACGGTCTGGTCGGCCAAAGAAGCCCTGTTTAAGTACCATCCGCATGGAGAGCTCGACTTTAGGGAACATTTACACCTCAAAAAAGAGGCGGAAGGACTGCTACGAGGAGAAATTCGAAAAAACGAGGAAATCCACCGACTGCAAGTACCCTACGAGTTTTTCGATGAGTATATTCTTGCTTGGGCAATTCCTGACTAAAATCATGTTAGACAGGAAGTCCCTGTATACCAGCGATTCGCCGCTATTCCAAGGGCGCCAAGGCATACAGCCTTTTTTGTATTGATAGAATTAGTTTATCTTGCGACTTTAACTTAATATGGCATTTAACAAACCAAAGTTTTCGCATGAACTCAATGCGGAATTTTTCACGACGCTGAAGAAAAGAGTTAACCACTACTTTCAGCAAAACAAGATGACACCAACTGGTGACAATCGCATGGTTTTCAAAACCATCTTCATGTTCTCCCTCTATTTTACCCCATACTTTTTTATCCTATTTGGAAATATTGAAACCAATTGGGCCATGATGGGACTCTGGATGCTTATGGGCCTTGGAATGGCCGGCATCGGACTAACCATCATGCATGACGCCAATCACGGAGCCTTTTCAAAAAGCAAAAAGGTGAACGATTGGATGAGCTACTCCATGAACCTCATTGGCAGCAACGCCTTTGTATGGAAAATTCAGCATAATGTGCTGCACCACAGTTTCACCAATATTGAAGGTGCAGACGAAGACATCGCTATGCCTTTTGTTTTGCGCTTCTCTCCACATCAAAAATTGCGTTGGTTCCACCGCTTCCAGCATTTATATGCTTGGTTTTTGTATGGATTGATGACTTTATTGCGTCTTTTTGTTTCCGACTTTGTTCGTTTGAAGCACTACAAAAACCTGAATTTGGTAGGTAGCCCAAAAAACTACCGCAAAGAGATCATCATCTCTATCAGCTGGAAATTGTTCTACCTCACCTATATGATTGCCTTGCCAATCCTATTGAATCCAGGATTTGCCGGTATTATCATCCTTAGCTTCTTTGTGATGCAATTTATTTGTGGATTCATTCTGGCCCTTATTTTCCAGACTGCCCACGTTATGCCAAGCTGCGAATACCCACTTCCTAACGACGAAGGTAAAATCGAAAACAGCTGGGCGGTACACGAATTGATCACTACCACCAACTTTTCACCAAAAAGCCGCTGGTTTAGCTGGGCAATTGGTGGATTGAACTACCAGGTTGAACATCATTTGTTCTCCAATATTTCACATGTTCACTACCCTGAATTGTCGAAGATTGTTCGTCAGACTGCTGAGGAGTTTAACCTTCCTTACAATTCTGAGAAGAGCTTTATCTCTGCGATCTGGAACCATGCTAAAATGCTTCGCGCATTAGGCACTGGTAAAATGGATCTTGTGATGGCGAGAACCAATTAAGCAATTCGAAAAATATACGTGAAGAAAGCAACCAGCAATGGTTGCTTTTTTTTGTTTTAGGGTTGCTGGCGCCGGAAACAAGACGAAATTTGATTGTCGCGGAGTATTTTGACGCGGAGGCGCGGAGGCGCAAAACGGCTGCTGGCGCCAGAATAAAGGCCCTCCTTCGCCGAAATGGCTCCGGCGGACGCAGGGCAATTTGATTGCCTTTGAGCAGGAGTTCGTC
>JALRIQ010000075.1 GCA_023277325.1 Bacteroidia bacterium
TTACTCCCGTTCTCTGTGCCATGATTTTAAAAAACAACCATGGCAAGGCACGCAAGAAAACGGTGATGAACCGCTTTATGGATGGTTTTAATAGCGGGTTTAATCGCCTTACCGGAAGTTATGCCACATTGCTTCGAAAAATTGCGAACCGCAGGGTAATCACTTACGGACTGCTTATCGCTTTCGGACTGGGTTCTTTGGGTATCGTTAAATACCTGCCCTCTGGATTTGTTCCGGCAGAGGACCAGGGGATGATCTATGCGATTTTGCAAACTCCTCCAGGCACAACTTTGGAACGTACGAACGAAATCAGCCGTGACCTACAACGCAAGGCTTTGAAGGTGGAAGGGATTCATTCTGTCTCCTCTCTGGCAGGGTATGAAGTACTAACCCAAGGTCGTGGTTCGAATGCGGGAACTTGCTTGATTAACCTAGAGCCTTGGCATGAACGTCATCATACCGTTCGGGAAATCATTGAGGAGCTTGAAGAAGCTGTAAAGGATATACCGGGAGCGCAAATTGAATTCTTTGATCCTCCTGCGGTGCCTGGTTATGGTGCTGCCGGAGGTATTGCCCTGCAGCTGCTCGATAAGAATCCAGAGATTGATTACAAGCGAACAGGAGCCGTGACAGAGAAGTTCATGGATGCCTTGAAGCAGCGTAAGGAGTTAAGTTCTCTCTTTACCTTCTACAGAACCGATTACCCGCAATATGAGTTGGAAATTGATAACCAGATGGCCATGCAAAAGGGGGTATCGATAGGAAAGGCCATGGATAATTTGTCGGTACTTATTGGCAGTACTTATGATTTGGGCTTTATCAAGTTCGGCCGCTTCTTTAAAGTTTTTGTTCAGGCAGACCCTCAATTCCGTCGCTTGCCGAGCGACCTGCTCAAACTCTATGTAAAAAATGATCAAGGGGAAATGGTGCCTTATTCTTCTTTTATGAAGGTGAAAAAAACCCAGGGCATCTATGAGATCAACCGGTATAATATGTATACCACCGCGAATATCCGCTGTGCTCCGGCTGCTGGCTTTAGCAGTGGTGAAGCCATTAAAGCCATTCAGGAAGTAGCGGCCACCAACTTGCCAAAAGGGTATGATATTGACTGGGCCGGCTTGTCGAAAGATGAGGTGAGTCGAGGCAATGAAGCGGTTTACATTTTCTTGATTGTATTGGTTTTTGTGTATTTGGTTTTGGCTGCACAGTATGAAAGTTTCATCATCCCATTTGCGGTAATCCTATCGCTCCCGGCTGGGGTATTTGGCTCTTTCTTCTTTATCAATATGATGGGACTTTCCAATGATATCTATACCCAGGTTGCCCTGGTGATGCTCGTTGGGCTCCTCGGAAAGAATGCTGTTTTGATAGTAGAGTATGCCATCCAAAAACATCAGGAAGGATTTACAGTATTGGAGGCTGCGATTGAAGGTGCGAAAGTGAGGTTCCGCCCAATTTTGATGACATCGTTCGCCTTTATCGCCGGACTTATTCCATTAATCCTGGCATCAGGTCCGGGCGCAATAGGTAACCGGACAATTGGAGCTTCGGCAATGGGGGGAATGCTTTTCGGAACCATTTTCGGCGTAATCATCGTGCCGGGACTCTATTACATTTTTGGCAGTTTGGCTGAAGGTCGAGCGTTGATTAAAGATGAACATGAAAAATCATTCACCGAAGAAATTGAATAGAAAAATGAAGTTGAATAAAATTATTGGATACGGATTTATCACCATCAGCCTGGCTGCCTGCTCTATTCCAGGTGTGGTGAAAAAGGAGCCTGTTAAAACATTGCCTCCGAGCTATTATTCCTCTATTGATACTCTGAATTCGGCCCAGATCAAGTGGAGGGATTTTTTTAGTGATACCAATTTGGTGGCCCTTATCGATACCGCTCTGTTGAATAATCAGGAGCTGAATATTACCCTGCAGCAAATTGCCATCGCAAAGAATGAGATTCGTGCGCGAAAAGGAGAATATCTGCCTTTCCTCAATTTGGGTGCAGGCGCAGGGACTGAGAAGGTCGGAGAATATACCCGGTCTGGGGTGGTGGAGAGCAATCATGAAATCAAACCTGGGAAGGCTTTTCCTGATCCTTTGAATGATTTCTCTGTGTCAGCCAATCTCAGCTGGGAGGTGGATATCTGGAAGAAACTGCGTAACGCAAAAAAGGCGTCTATTTATGAGTTCTTATCGACCGTGGAAGGGCGAAACTTTATGGTGACGAATTTGGTATCAGAAGTTTCTAATTCCTATTATGAGTTGATGGCGCTCGACAATGAGCTAGAAATCCTCAAGCAGTATATTTCTATTCAGAAGAATTTGCTCGAGCTTGTGAAGTTGCAAAAGACGGCAGGGGAAGTCACTGAGTTGGCGGTGCTTCGTTTTGAGGCTGAGTTGCTCAGAAACCAAAGTCGCCAGTATTATGTGGAGCAACAGATTGTCGAAACCGAGAATAAGATCAATTTTCTGGTGGGCCGCTATCCGCAGCCTATTCCCAGAAACTCGACGGTTTTTAATGCATTGATTCCCGATTCCATCCATGCAGGAATACCCTCTCAGTTATTGGCCAATCGTCCAGATATCCGAAGGGCAGAATTGGAACTGGAGGCCAGAAAGTTGGATATCAAAGTGGCGAAAGCGAATTTCTATCCGTCTTTCCGCATCCGGGCTGGATTTGGTTATCAGGCATTTGATCCAAAATTCCTATTGCAAACGCCAACCTCCATGGTGTATTCGATGGCAGGCGATTTAGCAGCTCCCTTAATCAATAGAAATGCGATTAAGGCAAATTACCTGAATGCGAATGCGAAACAATTAGCAGCAGTATATGAATATGAAAAGGTGGTTTTGCTTGCCTATATGGATGTGAGTAACCAACTGTCGAATATTCAAAACCTTCAGAACAGCTATGCCTTGAAAGCCAAGCAGGTGGATGTATTAAATAAATCGATAACGATTGCCACGACCCTGTTTAAATCAGCCAGAGCAGATTACATGGAAGTTTTGATGACCCACAGGGATGCTCTGGA
>JALRIQ010000076.1 GCA_023277325.1 Bacteroidia bacterium
AACCGGTTCAGATTGAAGTGTTACCTACTCCAATAGCCGACTTTGCCGTAAACCGTTGGAAAACAACGGTAGCATTACCGGGTATTCAGTTTAAGGACTTGTCTGCTGTCGATGCTCCTGCATAAATCGTAGATTGGTGCAGGACATTTGGCGACCGCAATACTAGCAGCAGCACTGAGCAATATTCTTATTTTGAATATCCTGTAAGCAGTGAAACAGATACGGGTACTTTTTTAGTGCGACTTAACGATATAGGCGACAACGGATGTGAAGCTTTCGATACAGGAAACATCCGTATCGGTACTGATATCAACGTTTTCATTCCAAATGCGTTTACTCCAAATAATTTTGGCAAGGCAATCAACGAGCGCTTCAATGTGATGGCTGACGGATTTGAAAGCTTCCATATTGCCATCTTTAACCGCTGGGGCGAACAACTGTATCAATCTTCTGATATCAAGGAGGGTTGGGACCGCCGCTACAAAGGAGAAGATGTGCAGCAAGATGTATATGTAGTCCGAGTCACCTCATTAAGCGGTACAGAATTCGAATACTACGGAACGATAACCCTGTTGAGATAAGCTCTCTATTTATTTCACCTATCCCGAGTCCTGGCCACCACGTGTGTACTAGGGCTTTTTTTTATTCCTATTCCCTAACTTGCGCTCCCAATGCTCTATCGCCTGCTCATCCACCCGCTTTCCTTGTTGCCGCTGTCCTTCTTATATGGATTGGGTGCTATGGCTTATTTTGTACTGCGCTTTTTTTTAGGCTATCGAAAGGATGTGATTTTGGCCAATATAGAACGTGCATTTCCGAAGTGGACTTCTCAAGAAAAACACAAGCTTCTTCATGCCTCTTACCGCCATCTCGCAAAGCTTATTGCCGAGGGAATTAAAAACCTGAGTATTTCAGAAAAACAGCTGCTCCAAAAAGTGAGCATCGATAATACGGCTCTTTTTGATTCGCTTTATGCCAAAGGGAAACATGTGATTATCCTCTCCTCCCACTTAGAAAATTGGGAATTCTTTATTACTGCTCAAAATGCTTTACTCCCTCATCGGGCCTTTGGGATTGGAAAAAAAATTAAAAAAGGGCAACTGGATCAGCAAATCAATGCGCGAAGAGAACGCTTTGGGATGCAGGTCATCCATGCAAAAAACTACCGCGAAATCCTAGATAAAGAAGTTCAAGGTGAACCCCTCGCCATTCTTACGCTTGGCGATCAATCACCTGCGCCGGATAATGCCTACTGGACCTCCTTCTTTGGCCATGAAACCGCCTTTGCCTTCGGCGCTGAATTTATGGCCCATGCCTATAATATGGCGGTGGTATATATGGTTTTGAAACAAGATGCCGAAGGTGGCTATACTGCGCATACGGAGCTGCTTTGCGAAGACCCAAAATCCATGGACTATGGGGAAATTACAGCAGCTTATGTGACCCGATTAGAACGTGATATTATTGCTGAGCCTCAAGCCTGGTTATGGAGCCATAAACGTTGGAAACACCCTTTCCCAAAGGATATGGATGCCTTTAAAAGGGAACATCGGGAAAAGTTTGTGAAGCGGTTTCGGAATTGAGTCCGATAAGCACCGTGATAGAGATTACGAGGTCACGAGAAAAGGGACAAGCCCTATGGCTTTCGGTGCTATTTTTTAATAACCTTAAAAACGATATTTCCTCTATCCTTCATATCGAAGGTCCAAGTCATTTGATTAGCGCTAATATCAGAAAGTGTATAGGACTCCTGCACTTCATTGTCGGTACCAACTCCCATGCTCATCTTTAAATAGTTGCTGTCTAAGTTCAAGGTATAGGTGCCTTCCACTCCAGCGGCGAGGGAATTCGATTTTAGTGTGACTTTTCCGTCCTCGGTGAATTCGTATCTTGAAGAGTAGGCCTCTTTTTGTCCGCCTTCAATTAGCGCTGGTGACATATCGGGGATATTCACTTCCATGTTTTCAATTACCCAGGTTCCCCTCAGGTTGGCGGCCGTAAATTCTGAAGCGCATTGAGCGAAGGCAAGGGCAAGAAGGAGGAATGTAAATGCTTTTTTCATGGAGAATAGATTTAAAAGAACCTTTTTATCGAATCTACGCATCTTCTTCCATACCACAAACTACTTAATATAATCAAAAAAAGATCAGACAATAAACTAGAGCAACACTTTCTTTTCATTCCGGTGA
>JALRIQ010000077.1 GCA_023277325.1 Bacteroidia bacterium
AATAGAGGAAAGCAAACCAATTGCCATTGCGATTACGTTTAAGTTACCGATTGTATCATCCATCCATTCAGCCATTGCGGTAAGAATGTAGGTGGATTGCAAAGCATGAATAGCTACAAGGATACCCAAGAAGAAGAGTACCGATGAGGTATCAATCTTACTTAAAGCGTGTACCGCAGAATATGGTTTTTTCTCTTCCTCGTCTTTGTCGGAATGGATGATTTCTGAAATAACCCACATAATCCCCAAACCAAACAACATTCCCATATAAGGAGGAAGGTGGGTAATGGTTTTAAATACCGGCACAAAAAGCAAACAACCAACACCTGCAAAAAGCATGATTTTACTTCCTTTTACCAACTCCATATCCTTGGCTGCTTTTAAGTCGTAATCGCCACGCTCAACTTCGCCCTTCATTTTGAAAGAAAGGTAAATGAGGGGAACGATAAGGCATACCATACTTGGAATAAGTAAGGTGGTGATAATATTCGCAGCGGTAATTTGACCACCAATCCACAACATGGTGGTTGTTACGTCACCAATCGGCGACCAGGCACCACCCGCGTTGGCTGCGATAATTACGATACCCGCAAAAAACTTACGTTGCTCCGTATTGTGAATCAGTTTCCGCAAAAGGGAAACCATTACAATGGAGGTAGTTAAGTTGTCAAGAGCTGCAGAAAGGAAGAAGGTAAGTATGGAGATGATCCAGAGAAGTTTCCTGGCGTCCTTGGTCGTGATACGGTTGGTGATTACTTTGAAACCCTGGTGTGAGTCGATAAGCTCAACGATAGTCATGGCACCAAGAAGGAAGAACAAAATTTCTGCGATATCGGCAAGGTGATGCGACAATTCGTGCGAAACGAAATGCGTTTTCACAGCATCCGTTACCTCGGTAATATGCTCCACATACAAGTAATGCTTGAAAGACTCCCAGTTCACATCGATTAAGGATCCATTGGCAAGGACGAAGATGGTCCACATCAGCACGCCGGTAATCAATGCACTGGCCGTTTTGTTAATTTTTATCGGATGCTCTAATGCGATAGCAAGGTATCCAATAACAAATACAGCAATAAGTAAAAAAGTCATGTCTTGGCTATTTGGCAGGCAAAGATATTCGCTTCGCGGGTAGTTCAATAAATCAGTTAAAAAAAATCACAACTTTGGTAGAAATTATTCGTGATAGGGCGGTAGTTCTTCGCAAATTTCAATTTTACCATCCTCATTTCTCTTGAGATAAAGATGGTGCAACCCGTTTGTAATCAATAGGTAAGTCACTTTTAATACGCTTTGGTAACGGGCGATTTGAGCGACTACTTCTTTGGTAAGGTTTACGGATGCTGCCTTACATTCTACCAATAAGTAAGGTTCATTATTTTTATAAGCCACGATATCGCAACGGCGAATCATCCCTTGAAACTTGATGCCCGATTCGATGGCAAGCAGCGATGCTGGATAACCCTTGTCATTTAATAAGTAATGCACAACATGCTGCCGCACCCATTCCTCGGGGGTGAGCACAATATATTTCTTGCGCACCACATCAAAAATCATTTTTTTGCGAGGCGTTTCTTGCAATTGAAATTGATAGTGAGGAAAATTTAACGCAATAAACATCCATGCAATAATGGCTAAAACTTCCCATACCTACCAATCCATTCTTCGTGACCTTAAGGCCAAGAAGTTTGCTCCTGTTTATGTTTTCTATGGAGAAGAGACTTATTTCATTGATAAGCTGGCACATTATATTGAGCATGAAGTGCTGAATGAAGCCGAGCGAGGATTTAATCAAACGGTATTTTATGGGAAGGATGTCGATTGCAAAACCATTGCAGCTGCAGCGCGCAGATACCCTATGATGGCTTCCCACCAGGTAATCTTGGTGAAGGAGGCGCAGAACTTAAAGCAGCTCGACGATTTAATGAGCTATTTGGAGAAGCCTTTGGACAGTACAATCCTGGCTTTTTGTTTTAAGGGTAAAAATATAGATAAGCGCACAAAGGTTGGGAAAATGCTGGATGCCCAGGTTTCCTTTGAGTCAAAACGACTTTATGAAAATCAGGTGCCTGCCTGGATTGAAGGGTATTTAGCTGAAAAAGGAGTAAGCTGCGAACAAAAAGGACTTTTGCTCATAGCGGAATCCTTAGGGACTGATTTATCGCGTATAGCGAATGAATTGGATAAGGTGCTCCTGAATCATGAAGGGAAAAAGGAACTGAGCCTAAAAGATATTGCAGACTCGATAGGTATCAACCGCGACTTCAATGTATTTGAGTTGCAAGCCGCGATGGCACGCCGTGATTTTCAAAAATGTATGTTGATTCTGAATTATTTTAATTCCAGTAAAAACCCATTTGGGAAACCTGTTGTTTTGCTTGGTAGCTTATTTTCCTGGTTCAGCAAAATTATGCTGGTCCATACGCAGAGGGGAGGAGACGAACGCAGCATCGCTGCTGCGATAGGTGTCAATCCCTTTTTCGTTAAAGAATATGTATTGGCGGCCAGAAATTATCCTCCAAAGCTATTGGAAAGGATTTTTTCCCTGCTTTTAGAAACAGACATGAAGGCAAAAGGCATGAATGGAGGGAGTGCGGACGATGATGCCCTTTTAAAAGAGCTGTTTTTAAAAATGATGCATACCGTGAATTAGGTAGTCAAGAAGATTTGAATTTAATTTGTTACCCTAGATATTAATATACAATTAAGGATGAAAAAACCATTACTGCTTGCTTTAGGACTTCTTCCGGCACTAGCATTTGCCCAGATCCAGGGGGAAAGTAACTTTGTGCAGCCTTCGCCTGAACAGAATCAGGCAGTGCCAGTCGAGAAAAAGGTGCTCACCGAAATGAGCCCAATGATGAACCCAAATAACCCAGCATTTTATGCAGCGAAAAAAGGAAAAACCGATGGGGTAGATTTTATCCAGGTTGGTCGTACTTTTTACGATTTGCAAACCAATGCTTCTAGCGGTCGTCGTGTTTACCTTCACAATGATGGAACTGTTTCTTTGACCTGGACAACTGATCCAGAAGGAAATGGTGGATTCGCATTGCGCGGAGCAGGTTATAACTACCACAACGGAACAGACTTCATTCGCGCAGGCGAAGGAAATGGAAGCCGAGTAGACAATTTCCGTTCAGGATGGCCAAGTATTGGTATTCTTCCAAATGGTCAAGAGTGGATTATTGCCCACGACGCTACCAACGGTGGTTTCCGCATGTCGAAAAACGATTCAAAAGGAAGTGAAAACTGGACTACTGGCCCAGCAATCCTTCAATGGCCTGATGGACAACGTCCGATTTGGAACCGTGCGGCTAACAACGGCAATACCCTTCACCTCATTTGTAATTTCGCTGATTCATCAGCACCAGGTGACCCACGCGTTATCTCACGTAATGGGGTTCGTGGACCGATGATGTACAGCCGTTCGAAAGATGCTGGTGTAACTTGGGATAAAGAAAATACGATGCTTCCAGGTTACGACTCAACGCGTATCCTTGGTGGAGGTGGTGATAACTACGCCATCGACGTAAATGGAAATACAGTTGCGATTGTAACAGGTGGATTGGCTGATGATGTGATTCTTTGGAAATCGACTGATGACGGAGAAACGTTCACGCGTATCATCGTTGACTCATTCCCATATGCGCCATTCGACGGGTTGAAATTTGCTTTGGATACTCCACAAACCAATGATGGTTCTGTTGATGTATTGATTGACAATAATGGCGATTGCCACGTATTCTGGGGCGTATCGCGTGTATTCGATGACGACACAACCGATGCATCATTTAACTTCTTCCCAGCAACTGCTTTGTTGGCAGGATGGAGCGAGTCTACCGGAGTTACCCAAGGAATTGGTGGCGTAGTAGATGAAAACGGAAATGGTACTTTGGATATCGAGCCAGGAACATGGAGCTCGCTGCAAAGTGGACAAGTTCCTAGCGGACTTGGAAACGTTGCGCGCATGGGAAATACCGGTTTGGTGAATATGCCATCTGCAGGTATTGATGCACAAGGACGAATCTTCGTTACTTATTCAGCACCACGTGAAAACGATTTGAGTATTGATAATGTGAACTGCCGCGATATCTATATCGTTTACTCTACAGATGGTGGAGCTACTTGGTCTGATCCTCAAAACATCACCCAGGTTCAACTGAAAGAAGATGCTTTCCCAGCGATTGCTCGTCGTGTTGATGATTTCGTTCACGTGCTATGGCAACAAGACGAAACTCCAGGAACTAACTTGCAGAACAATGCCACAGGTGGAAATAACCAACCGGTAGTAGAAAATGCAATTATGTACGCTGCTGTTCCAGTGAGCAAAATTATCAATGACGAAATTGGTCAAGGACCAGGTGTAGGTTTGGAGCGCGTTAAACGTGGAGATGCTGAAATCTTCCGTGTTTCTCAAAACTTCCCTAACCCATTCAGCAATGAAACTAACGTTACTGTTTACTTGACTGAAATGACGGACGTAACCCTAACTGTTACCAACCTTTTGGGACAAACTGTTATCTCTCAAAACTTGGGTACTTTCAATGCAGGAAATAGCACCATTACTATTGATGCAAACGGATTGAGCTCAGGTGTGTATACCTATACCTTATCAACCGGTACCTACAGCGTAGGAAATAAAATGATTGTGAAGTAATTCTTCACGCACTAATTAAGAGACCCTCTCTGCCATTGGTAGGGAGGGTTTTTTGTTTCCGAGTTTTCCAAGACAGCCAGACTCATAGACTAACAGACCGCCAGACAAAAATTAAAAGAAACTAAAAATGTATTCCTACTTATCCAATGCGGTGGCGAGGTAGGTCCAGGCGGCTTGGCAGAGTTCTTTGCAGAGCGGTCCGTTGGCAATTACGCTGGTGAGGAAAGGGAAGGCGTTTTGTACCAAAGCGGATTGTCCGGGGTCGATGGCCATGATAAAGTGAATGTCTTCGCTTGTGTTTTGAAAGCCTTCCTTTTCTGCCAAATGGAGGATGAACTGTTTGTACGATCCCATTTCACTTTCGCCATGCATTTCGATATGGGCAATTTTCAAGGTGTCGGCATGAATGGCCAGAAACACAATATTCTTTACGGTGGAAGTGGATAGAGAAGCCGTATCTAAACAGTACACCTTCCCATTAACGGGTAGCGAAGGATTAGTCATGTGTTGGGAATATAGGATTTTCTTCCTTTATCCCTCACTCATTCGGTCACATCAGGAAATATTTTACGCGGATTTAAAATCCCGGCTGGGTCGAAGGTTTTTTTAATGGCACGCATCAAATCAAGATGATGGGCAGGAAAAGGGATGTCCATAAACTCTTTCTGCACCAGTCCAATTCCGTGTTCACCGCTAATGGTTCCACCCAGCTCTTTGCATAAGGTAAATATTTCACGAATGCCCGGATTTAGCCCTTCATTCCATTTCTCATCGCTCAGTGAGCCTTTTAAAATGTTGACATGCAAATTGCCATCACCTGCGTGACCGTAACACACCGAATCAAAGCCATAGCGACTTCCAATTTCTTTGACACCATGCAATAATTTGGGCAGTTCAGCGCGGGGCACAACGGTATCTTCTTCTTTGTAGACAGACTCCAGTTTTACGGTTTCACCGATAGCACGACGAATTCTCCATAGATGTTCTTTTTCATCAGCTGACTCGGCAAAGAGCACCTCCTTCACTTCAAAATTTTCGAGTACCGCATTGATGGCTTCACAATCAGAATACAATTGGTCCATATTATTGCCGTCAACCTCTATTAATAAATAGGCTTCCACTTCTTCTTTGAAGTTAAAATGCGTTTGCAAACGACGAACGGAAATTTCTACTCCGCTTTTTTCCATAAACTCTAGGGCAGAGGGATTTAGTCCTTCACGAAAGACTGCAGCTACTGCTTCACATGCTTTTTCAGCATTTTCAAATTCGGCGAGCATAAGGAGATTATGCTTGGGTAATGGCAACAGTTTGAATACGATGCAGGTAATTATTCCAAGAGTACCTTCGCTGCCTAGCATAAGCTGCGTAAGGTTATAACCCGTGGAGTTTTTTAGGGTATTGGCGCCCGTCCAAATTACCTCTCCCATCGGAGTTACCACCTGAAGATTGAGCACATAGTCTCTGGTAACGCCGTATTTCAAAGCCCTAGGTCCGCCAGAATTATGCGCAATATTCCCTCCTAAAAAACAGGAACCTTTACTCGCAGGGTCGGGCGGGTAGAAGAGTCCTTTTTCTGCGACCGCATCCTGGAATACCTGATTAATGACACCAGGCTGCGCGGTAGCTTGGAAATTACGTGTATCAATATCCAAAATTTTATCAAAGCGCTGCATGCTCATCACAATGCCCCCTTCTACGGGTAAGGCGCCTCCACTGAGTCCAGTGCCAGCTCCACGCGGAGTAAGTGCCACCTTGTTTTCCTGACACAGTTTTACAATGGCCGCCACCTCTTCAACAGTGCCAGGTAGCACAACTGCTTCTGGGAAAAAGTTGAGGTCTTCGGTATAATCATGTGAATACTTTTCTGTTTGATTTCGGTCCAGAAGAATGAATGACTTATCGAGGATATTTTCCAATGCTGGAAGTATGGTTTTGATTGTGTTGAATTTGCTCATCGTTCTTGTGGCTCTTTCGTCTTTGAGTATATTTGGCCCAACAAAATAACACTATTATGCAGTTTAGATGGATAGGAATACTTGCTTTCTTGCTTTTGGCTCCACTTGGTGCAATAGCTCAAAGCTTAAATCTCGAGGATATTTGGCTTTCTGGAAAATACTCCAGCCAAGGTGTTCGCGGATTTAGCGCCATGAATGATGGCGAAAGCTATGTTCAGATTGATGCTGATAAAGAAAGAAACCTCCTTGAAATCAACCGCTATTCCATCAAAGAAGGCACGCGTATTGAAACCTTGGTAAGCAATGCTGAATTGACGGATTCAGACGGATCACGCCTCAATATTCGCAATTTCATCTTTAGCGATGATGAGAGCATGGTGATGTTTTTAACGGATATTCAATCCATTTACCGTCACTCGTATTCTGCAAAATTCCATGTACTTGATCGCAAAAGTGGCAAGGTCTACCATTCCGAAAAAGGCGTGCGTTATGCCACCTTTTCTCCCGATGGAAAAAAGGTAGCTTATGTAGATGCGAATAATTTATTTATTCTTGATTTAGCGACTGAACAAACTACGCAAGTCACAAATGATGGAAAAAATAACGCGATCATCAATGGTGCTGTGGATTGGGTTTATGAAGAAGAATTCAGCATGTCGCGTGGATTTGAGTGGAGCAATGATGGAGCGTATATTGCCTATTACCGTTTCGATGAATCGGGTGTAAAAGAGTTTTCAATGGATATCTATGGAAGACTTTATCCAGATCAGGAAGTATGGAAATACCCAAAAGCCGGTGAGGCCAATTCGGTAGTTCATGTGTATACCTATTCTTTAGCAAACAATAAAAGTGTGCAATGTGCAACGGGGGATAATGATGATATCTATCTGCCACGCATCAAGTGGACAGACAAAGCCAATACATTGAGCATTCAACGATTAAACCGTCTACAAAATCATTGGGAAATTTTGTTTGCCGATGCGGCGAGCGGAAAGACCGAAGTGGTATATGAAGAAAAGAATGCAGCTTATATTGATATTACAGATAACCTCGATTTCAACAAAGGAAGTTTCATATTCAGCAGTGAGCGCAGTGGCTATAACCACCTCTATCAATATGATTATGCTAAAAAGTCACTAAAGGCGATTACCAAAGGAAATTGGGATGTCGATGCTTATTATGGCTTTGACCAAAAGAAAGGGCTAGTTTTCTGTTCAGCAGCCGATGAAACCGCTATTGAGAGAAACCTCTATGCCGTGAATATCAAAAATGGGAAAATGGCGAAGTTGAATACGCAGTCGGGCTGGAATACAGCCAGTTTTACTAAAGGATTCAATTATTTCCTCCATAATTACAGCAATGCTACCACACCGAGCACCTATACCTTGCGCAAAGCAGATGGGAAACAAGTGCGCGTTTTGGAAGAAAATTTCATGCTGAAAGAAGCTTTAAAAGCAGCCAATTTGGGAAGTATCGAGTTCAACACCCTAACCACCGATTCGGGGGTAACCTTAAACTATTCCATGATCAAACCTGCCGATTTTGATACGAACAAAAAGTATCCGGTATTGATGTATGTCTATGGAGGTCCGGGTTCACAAACCGTAAAAAATCAATGGCAAGGATCATATTATTTGTGGTTTAATTACCTCACTCAAAACGGCTATATCGTGGTGTCTGTCGATAACAGAGGTACTGGCGCACGTGGTGAAGCATTTAAAAAGAGCACTTACCTGGAATTGGGTAAATATGAAATTGAAGACCAGATTGCCGCAGCCCAAACTTTAGGCAGACTCAGTTATGTGGATGAAACCCGAATGGGAATTTGGGGATGGAGTTTTGGCGGATATATGGCCAGCTTAGGCATTTCCAAAGGAGCAGAGACTTTCCGTTGTGCAGTGGCTGTGGCTCCAGTAACCAATTGGCGCTATTACGATAATATCTATACCGAAAGGTTCATGCGCACCCCGCAGGAGAATGGTGTCAGTTATGATGCCAATTCACCGATTAATCATGTCGATAAAGTCAAAGGGCATTACCTAATTGTTCATGGAACTGCCGATGATAACGTGCATTTTCAGAATACGGTAGAGATGTTAGATGCCATGATTCAGCGTAATGTGAAGTTCGATTCAGAGTTCTATCCCAATAAAAACCACGGAATCGGGGGCGGTGTAACACGTTTACATTTGTTTAATCGGATAAGCAGCTTCTTATTCACCAACCTGTAGCTCCGTTTGGAATTCAGGGAATTAAAACTAGTTTTACAACATCAAGCATTTTTAAGATATGAGTGAATCCACACGGAAACACCCAAGAGGGTTGTACGTTCTCTTCTTCACAGAAATGTGGGAGCGTTTTGGTTACTATTTGATGTTAGGGATTTTTTCGTTGTACATGATCGACCATGCAGCGAACGGCGGTATGGGTTTCGACCCCGCTAAAAAATCCGATATCTACGGAACCTATCTCGGACTTGTTTATTTAACGCCTTTTATTGGTGGATTGCTTGCCGACCGAGTATTGGGGTACCGCAAATCCATTGTAATTGGAGGCTTGTTGATGGCCGCAGGTTATCTGGGTTTAGCCTTACCAGGAGAGGGGATCTTTTATATCTCCCTTTTACTAATCATTCTAGGAAACGGTTTTTTCAAACCGAATATCTCTGCACTTCTTGGAAATCTCTATAACGCGCCACAATACAAATCCAATAAAGACGCGGGTTACAATATATTTTATATGGGCATCAATATCGGTGCTTTTGTCTGCAATTTTGTGGCTGCCTATATGCGGAATAACCTCGGTTGGGGTTGGGCTTTTGGAGCTGCTGGTATAGGGATGCTCATTGGGGTGGTTACTTTTCTTTCCGGAACCAAACATGTAAAAGAGGCCGACGTAATCAAACCTACTACCAAAGAGGATGTGCCATTGAATAAAATCTTTGGTTATGTGCTTTTGCCGGTTTTTGTTTTTGGTGTATTGGGCTGGTTAATACCAGGGAACATTTTCGGTACCGATGCAAATGATGCCTTTTTGATCGGTTGTATTCCTGTTATTGCTTATTACGCCTCACTGTATATCAGAGCAACAGCTGAAGACAAACGTCCTATTGGGGCTTTGCTTTCTATTTTCCTATGTGTTATTGTATTCTGGGCGGTCTTCCACCAAAATGGTGACGCTTTAACGGTTTATGCGGAGGATTATACTGACCGGGAAATGCCTGCTGCCGTAGCTTCAATTGCGGAACCAGTAGGGATGGTTCAAGAAATAGAAAACCACGAAAGTGTTCAATACACGAATGCTCAATTTACGCATTATATGGATTCTCTGGAAACAGAGAAAAATCGACTGGATGCGAGCGGTAATCTTGATGGCGGGAAGCAATTGGGTAAGCTGATTGGAATGCGGGAAGCATCTCGTGCTTACTTCAGTAATCTCCCAGCCACGCAAATGCCTGTACCGGGAGGAAATATGCTTCTTTATTCGACCGAACTTTATCAGTCAATCAATCCATTTTGGGTGGTATTACTCACCCCTGTTGTTGTAGGATTTTTTGGATGGATGGCTTCGCGTGGAAAGAAGATTTCTACACCAACGAAAATTGCAATTGGACTCTTTATAACCGGATTGAGCACTTTGGTTATGGTAGGCGCGGTAACTTCTGTACAAATGGATGATGCGAAAGCTTCCAGCTGGTGGCTTATTGCATCATATGGAGTTATTACTGTGGGAGAGCTCTGCTTATCGCCAATGGGATTATCCTTGGTTTCTAAGTTAAGTCCTCCACGTTTAACCGCTCTTTTAATGGGAGGCTGGTTCCTCTCTACGGCTGTTGGAAATAAACTCTCTGGAATTATTTCTGGCCTTTGGGAAGAGTTTGGCAGCAATGAGAAGCACTATTTCTTCTTGATCAATTTTGCAGCCTGCGTCGGAGCAACGATCGCGCTCGTAATGCTATTGAAATGGCTTAATGCTGTAATGAAAGAAAAAAACATCGACTAATACAAACATATGAATGATACAGTAACTACTCAGAAAGGGCATCCTACTGGATTATATACGCTCTTTTTTACTGAAATGTGGGAGCGTTTCAGCTATTATGGAATGCGCGCTTTGCTCGTTCTATACCTTACTTCCGAAGCGATTAAAGGGGGCTTTGGACTTGAACGCTCCGATGCACTAGAGATTTATGGGTTATTTACCGGATTGGTATTTTTAACGCCAATTCTTGGTGGATTCCTTGCTGATAAGGTATTAGGACAGCGTAAAGCCATCTATATAGGTGGTTTATTAATGGCACTTGGTCAGTTCAGTTTGGCAGCCTCTGTAGCCTATACGGGCGAAGTGGCCTCGAGTCAACAGTTTTTACTGAATCTTGGTCTTGGTTTACTGATTATGGGGAATGGTTTCTTTAAGCCGAATATCAGTACAATCGTTGGTTCCTTGTATGAGGCCAATGACCCGCGTAAAGACTCGGCGTTCACTATTTTCTATATGGGAATTAACCTGGGTGCCTTTTTCTCACCCCTTGTTTGTGGTGCATTAGGTATCAATTTGGGATGGGAATATGGATTTGGTTCTGCCGGATTGGGTATGATGCTCGGTTTGGTGTTCTTTTTCTTTAGAGCCCATACTTTAGGCGATGCTGGTTTTCCTCCAAATCGTGAGAAAGAAGGAGCCCGTTTGGCCATGCGCGATTATATCGAAGTATTGCTTTACGTAGCTGCGAATATTGCCTTGGTTGCAGGTTTCTTGATGAGCTGGTCATCTCTTGGCGACGGTACACAAAACACGATTATCATGGTGGTGGCTACCTTGGCTATACTTGGACTTGGTTTCACTGTATTTACCGGAACGAACGGAAAAGACGAATGGAGCCGTGTTGCGGTAATCCTGGTACTTAGTGTTTTCAATATTTTCTTTTGGGCAGGATTTGAGCAAGCAGGGGGTACATTTAACCTCTTTGCCGAGCACAATACCGATCGGGTAATCGACTGGGCCAACTGGGAAATTCCTGCACCATTTTTTCAATCGATTAATGCCATAGCCATTTTTGGTTTTGCACCGCTATTTTCTATACTCTGGCTGCGTTTGTCACGTATTGGAAAAAATCCAAATACCCCAGTGAAGTTCGCACTCGGATTGATCTTATTGGGATTAGGTTTTGTGGTGATGAGTATGGCCAATAATGCTGCAAACGGCGGAAACCTTGTTTCTCCAATGTGGTTGGTGGGTGTTTATCTCATCCATACTTTCGGTGAACTTTGCCTATCGCCAATTGGACTTTCTATGGTAACTAAATTGGCACCACAGAAAATTGTATCCATTATGATGGGACTGTGGTTTGCTAGTATGGCCTTGGCTAACTATATGGCTGGTGTTCTAGAAAAGCTATTGCACGAATTACTTCCAGACATGCCGTTGTTCTACTTCCTGGTTTTGACATCTTGCTCAGCAGGTTTTGTTCTGCTACTCTTGTCACCTTGGTTGAAGAAGATGATGCGAGGAATTGTCTAATTTAAATGAAAGAACAAAAAAGCCTTCCTGATTGGGGGGCTTTTTTTATGGAATAAGCCTGCGTAATCAGCGGAATTCCAAAAACAGGGACATAACGTCAGAATGCCAGAAAATAGGGGGTTTAATTATCTCAATGACGCTTTGAGCTTTTGGTTGGAGTTTTTAAATGAAAATAATTGCTGAAATTTGTAACGGATATGGGACAGGAAAAGAAGTGGTACGCAATCTACACTGCGCCTAAGGCAGAAAAGAAAGTAAGTGAACGGCTTCGTCAACAAGGCATTGATCACTATTTGCCCACCCAAAAAATCCTGAAGCAATGGAGCGATAGGAAAAAATGGGTGGAAGAGCCTTTGTTTCGCTCCTACCTTTTCGTTCATATTGATGAAGCCCTTTATTATCCAGTGCTGAATACCCATCGGGTTGTTAAGTTTGTGACATTTGGAGGAACAGCAGCAACCATTCCTGAATATCAGATTGAAACCATTCGCCGGCTTCTCATGGAATCGACCGAGTTGGAAATAACACAAGAAGAGCTAAGCCCAGGCACGCCAGTAGAAGTGGTGGGCGGTCCTTTGATGGGAACCTTGGGAGAATTGATATCTGTGCGTGGTGAAAAACGAATTGCTGTCAAAATCCATACTTTAGACACTTCCGTACTTATAAATATTCCAGAGCAATATGTGGCTCAAATTCAAGACCTGCGAAAATTAACTTTGTTAGATTCTTTGCGTAATCCTAAATTCGTGAAACGAACTCGTGAACTGGGATAGACTATTTTCATTTTCGAAAAGCCATGCACCGCGTTGGCTGGTATTGTCGATTGACCTTATCATCTGTATGGCCGCCTTTTTTGTGGCCTATATTCTTCGTTTTAATTTCCAGATAATTGGAGAAGAAGTGCAACAGGCAATGCGCCTAGCACCGCTTGTGCTAATTATCAGGGCAGTTAGTTTCTACCTTACAAAGACCTATGCGGGTATTGTCCGCTACACCGGAACCCAGGATGCAGTGCGTATTTTTATTGCACTTACTTCCGGAACAGTTGTTTTGATTACGGCCAATTTGGTCAACTTCTTCGCTTCTAGAGAAGTGATGATTCCTTCGTCTATCATCATTATCGATTACCTGATCTGTATGATTGCCATGACTTCCAGTCGTTTGGCATATAAAATACTTTACCAACAGATTCGCAACGAATCGCCTAAGAAGAACAATGTGGTGGTGTATGGTGCAGGACAATCAGGTATCATTACCAAAAGAACTTTAGACCAGGATAATAAAGTCAATTATAAAGTTATCGCCTTCATAGATGATAGTTCTGAGAAAGCGGGCAAACGTATTGATGGGGTGCCCATTTTTGGTGGAGCTGAATTACGCAATGTGATTGAGCGCAATCGGGTGGATGAATTAGTTATTTCCATTCAAAACATCTCGAAATCGCGGAAGCGTGATATTATCGAGACTTGTTTGAGTTATGATATCAAGGTGAAGAATGTTCCGCCAGTGGAACGTTGGATCAATGGAGAGTTGAATTACCGCCAGATTAAGAAGGTGAATATCGAGGACTTGCTCGAACGTGATCCGATTGAGCTTGATAAGATGGCGATGAGTAAAATCTTGCGAGGTAAAGTAGTTCTCGTAACTGGTGCAGCGGGTTCTATTGGAAGTGAAATTGCCCGCCAGGTGCTTTCTTTCTATCCGAAGAAAATCATCCTTTTGGACCAGGCCGAGACGCCTTTGTATGAGTTGGAGAAGGAATTATTTGAAAAATTCCGTCATAATAAAGACATCCTAAGCAGCTTTGAAATCTCCGTTGGCGATATCAAAAATGTAAGCAAACTCCGTCGCCTTTTTGAAAAGAACCGTCCGAGTGTAGTATTCCATGCGGCAGCGTATAAGCATGTTCCTTTGATGGAGCAAAACCCAACGGCCGCAGTGGCAACTAACGTAATTGGAACAAAAATCTTGGCAGATACCGCTGTTGAATTCAAAACTGAACGTTTTGTGATGGTTTCAACCGATAAGGCAGTAAACCCTACCAATGTAATGGGTGCTTCAAAACGGGTTGCTGAGATTTATGTGCAATCGCTCAGCCACAGTCATGTGAATACTGCGACCAAGTTCATTACTACACGCTTTGGAAACGTACTAGGGTCGAATGGTTCGGTAATTCCACATTTCCGTAAGCAAATTGCAGAGGGTGGTCCAATAACCGTGACCCACCCAGAAATCGCCCGCTATTTCATGACCATTCCAGAAGCATGTCAGCTGGTTTTGGAGGCAGGAAACATGGGTGAAGGAGGGGAGATTTACCTCTTCGACATGGGACAACCCGTTCGTATTGTTGATCTTGCTAAGAAGATGATCAAATTGAGTGGGCTCACCTTGGGTAAGGATATTCAGATTGAGTATATCGGATTGCGTCCTGGTGAAAAAATCGCAGAGGAATTACTTTGCGATACCGAGAATACCGCCCCAACTCATCATCCAAAAATTACCATTGCCAAGATCAAGCCGTTTGAGTTCAGGATAGTTTCTGAATTGATCAATGAACTCACCATGCTTTTAGTTGAAGAGGACAATGAAGACATCGTGAGAAAGATGAAACAGATTGTTCCTGAATTCATTAGCAACAATTCGGTTTACGAAGCCCTCGACGGACTCAAAATCAACTAAATTTCCATTTCTGTGGATAAGCCTGATGCGATCAGCTAATCAGGTGAAGCATTATTATATTTTTTTATTGAAATTCAACGGTTTAACCCTCTTATTTTGAATAATTTTAAATTAAGAATTTGTTAAGCGTTTTTTGATTCATCTTGGCAAAAGGAATATATCTTTGCCGCGATTCAAGGGGAAACCATGCCCTTTTGAAGCAATAAAAAAATGAACAAAAGATTTAGCTTAGCAATGCTCGAAAAACCTGTTCACTCCATTCTCCGGTCGATGCTGGCGTTGGGGATCTTCGTGTCTAGCCTTGTGCCTGCCTCTGCGCAAGACGTAGCGAATGGGAAATCACTTTTTGAAGGAAACTGCGTTTCCTGTCATGCCATTCATGAAAAATCCATTGGACCTGCTCTGAAAGACGTAACCACGCGTCGCCAGGAAGCTTGGTTGTTGAAATGGATCCGCAACTCGTCGGCCTTAATCAAATCAGGTGATCCGATTGCCGTGAAATTGTTCGAAGAGAACAATAAGGTGGCCATGAACAGCTTTGAAAACTTCAGCGATGACGACATCAAAGATGTTTTGGCTTACATCACAGAAGAAAGCGCAAAAGCCCCTGTAGTTGATGCTGGTCCCGGAACTCCGGAAGAAGGCGCAGCTCCGGTAGCAGGAGGAGATTCAGGAATGAATGGTACAACAAGCACCGTATTGTTTATTTTAGCAGCGGTTTTGCTTCTTTCATCTGTATTGCTTTACCGTATCAATGGTTTCTTGAAGCAACTCATCGTAAGCAAATTTCCAGAACGTAAAGAAGAGGAAGAGGCAACTTGGTACAATAGCAAGTTTACCCCTTGGATGCGTTCCTTGAATCCAACCATTGCTTCCTTGGTGGTAATCACCGCGTTTATGGCAGCATTTGGAGGATGGTTCTTTGTTTATGCCAATACAGAGATTGGTGTTCAACAAGGATATGCGCCAACACAGCCGATTAACTTCTCACACAAAATTCACGCAGGCGATCATGAAATCGACTGTAAATACTGCCACTCTTCGGCGGAAGTGAGCAAGCAAGCGAGTGTTCCAGCGGTATCTACATGTATGAACTGTCATTCGTATATCGACGCGAGCAAAAAATACAACGGACAAGTTTCTCCTGAGATTCAAAAAATCCGTACAGCGTACGAAACCAATACCCCAATCAAATGGATTCGTATTCATAACCTTCCAGATCATGCCTATTTCAACCACTCACAGCACGTAAGTATTGGTAAGGTTGAATGCCAGGCTTGTCACGGTCCGATTGAAACCATGGATAAAGTGGAGCAACACTCAAGCCTTCAAATGGGCTGGTGTGTGAACTGTCACCGTGAATCAAAAGTAGACGTAGCAAACAACGACTACTATGAGCAATTGCATGCCGATTTGGAAAAACGTGGTAAACGAAGCATTACTGTCGCCCATAACGGTGGTTTGGAATGTGGTAAATGCCATTATTAATTAATCCTCTAACGAATATCAGCAAGACAACTGATGGAAAATAAAACGCAATACTGGAAAGGAACAGAGGAACTCAATAGAGAGCC
>JALRIQ010000078.1 GCA_023277325.1 Bacteroidia bacterium
CACCAATTGGCAGAAAGGCAAAATCCAAGGTATGAAACATGGGTATTAACTTCATATCCTGAAATAGTCCAGTATCTCCCGCATAATAAAAACACCCTTCATCGGTAGTGATAATAAAACCACCAGCGGCACCGGCATAACTACCATCCGCAAATGAACTGGTATGTGCAGCCTGAAAGAACTTCACTGTTCCGAAATCAAAATTCCAAGAACCCCCGAAATTCATCGGGTGTGACTTATCAATACCTTGCTTTCCTAACCAGGCACTTACCTCCCAAGAAGAAATTACTGTGGCGTCTGTCTTTTCTGCCAGGTATACCAGGTCAGCAGTATGGTCTTCATGCCCGTGTGAAACCAGGATATAATCCGCTTTTACTTTGTCGATATCGACTTTACCTTTGGCCTTGTCGTTCGGACGAATAAAAGGATCGAATACCAGCTGTGCTTTTCCTGTATCAATATGGAAACAAGAATGACCCAAGTAGGTAATCTTCATCTTTTTTTTGTTCATTTGGTGAAAGGCAAAAATAACCAAGGCATGTACCTAGTTTGTGCACATTAATGAGGAATTTATTAAGAGTTATACACATCATTTTGCTATTCGTCGCATGCAATGGGACGGTAGTCACTTCTTCCTCTGTTTTCCGCATGAATATGGAGTCTGCGCTCAATTCTTTGGATCCAGCTTTCGCTCGGGATCAGGTTAGAATTTGGGCTTGCAGTCAGTTTTATAACGGACTGGTTGAGCTGGATTCCGCGATGAATGTGGTGCCAAGTATTGCCACCCATTGGGTGGTATTGGATAGTGGAAAAGTCTACCGTTTTTACCTTCGGGATGACGTTCAATTTCATAGAGACTCCTGTTTTAAGTCTGAAAGCGACAGGAGAGTCACTGCTTATGATTTTGAATGGAGCTTTAAGCGTTTAATGGATCCGGCATTGGCCTCACCAGGGTCCTGGATCTTTAACGACAAACTTGAAGGAGATGGCTTTAAGGCGATTAATGATACCGTTTTCGAAATTCACCTGAAAGCCAGCTTTCCGCCAATGCTTGGACTTTTAAGCATGCCGTATTGTTATGTGTTGGCAGAAGAATCCTTGACCTATTATGGCGATGCATTTCGAGCACACCCGGTGGGAACTGGTCCTTTTCAATTGGTTTTCTGGGAAGAGGGCATCAAGCTGATTGGCGTGAAGAATTCCGAGTACTTTCAAGAAGAAAATGGGGTAGCTTTGCCTTATATCGATGGTTTTGAAATCAGTTTTATCGAAAACAAACAGACGGCCTTTATGGAGTTCGTTCAAGGAAAACTGGATTTCTTCAATGGATTAGAAGGGAGCTTTAAAGACGAGTTGCTAACTAGAAATGGAGATTTGAAACCCAAATATGAGGGTAGCTTTCAGTTACGAATTGGGCCTTACCTTAATACCGAATACCTGGGATTTATGGTTGATTCATCCATTAAACAAGAATCCACTAACTACTTATTAGATAAGAATTTAAGAAAAGCATTAAGCTTTGCCGTCAACCGGGAGGAAATGATGCGTTTCTTGCGTAACAATATAGGTACTGCTGGTAATGGCGGTTTTATTCCCCTCGGGCTACCAGGCTATGCATCGAAATCTTACTATGCCTTCAATAAAGATTCCGCTCTCCATTACCTCAATAGGAGTGCTTACGATGGAGGTGAACTCGTTTTGTATACGAATAAGAACTACCTCGATCTGACGGTATATGTGCAACGTATGTGGCAACAAATCGGGGTAAAATCACGCATAGAGGTAAATCCAGGGCCATTTCACAGGGAGATGGTGAGCAAGTCGAAACTTAGCTGTTTCCGTGGATCCTGGTTGGCAGATTATCCTGACGCAGAAAACTATTTATCGCTGTTCTATTCACCTAATTTTGCACCCAACGGACCGAATTATACGCATTATCAATCTCCAGAATTTGATGCCTTATACAGGCAGGCCATGGCTGAGTCCGATACAGAGAAACGTATTGCACTCTACCAGCGAATGGATGCATTGGTGATGGAAGAAGCCCCAGTATTGGTGCTTTTTTATGATCAAACGATGCAGTTGCTCTCCAATAAAGTGGCTCGTTTACCACTGAATGCCATGAATCAGCTTCAACTTAAAAATGCACAATTCCATGAGGTTGTACGCAAGTGAGCAAATCAAAGCATGGGATCAGTTTACGGTTCAAAAAGAAGGAATAGCGTCCTTTCAACTCATGCAACGCGCCGCAAAGGCTTGTTATGATTGGGTCGTAAAGCGGTATAGTCCGGAGATTCAGATGCAGGTACTCTGCGGACCAGGAAATAATGGGGGAGATGGTTTGCTGATTGCGGCCTATTTGCAGCAAAGAAACTATCAGGTTGAGGTCTATGCTA
>JALRIQ010000079.1 GCA_023277325.1 Bacteroidia bacterium
AAGCAGATGGTGTATACCTCTTCGGAGAAGGCGGAAAACCTTATATCGACCTCATTTCAGGCATTAGCGTTAGCAGTCTTGGCCATGGCAATAAACAGGTAATAGCTGCCATCAAAGAACAAGCAGACAAATACCTGCACCTGATGGTCTATGGCGAATTGGTGCAAAATCCGCAAGTGGCCCTGGCGAGTCGTTTAAGTGAATTTTTACCTGATTCACTCGATTCGATATTCTTTGTGAACTCGGGAAGTGAAGCCATTGAGGGCGCTTTAAAGTTGGCGAAGCGCTTAACGGGCCGCAAAAAATTCATATCCATGAAAAATGCCTACCATGGAAGTACCCATGGAGCGTTAAGCTTAATGAGCGACGAAGCATATAAAGCCCCTTTTCAGCCACTTTTACCCTTTATCGAGCACCTTGTATACAATAAGGAGGAAGAACTCCTTAAAATCGATGAAGAATGTGCTGCCGTAATTGTTGAAACTGTTCAAGGTGAAGCGGGTTACCTTCCAGCGGATTTGGCCTATATGCATGCTTTAAGAGAACGTTGCGACCAAACAGGAACCCTACTCATTCTCGATGAAATTCAATGCGGAATGGGCCGCACAGGGAAGCTTTTTGCTTTTGAGCACTACGGCATCGAACCCGATATCTTGGTATTGGCCAAAGCTTTTGGAGCAGGAGTGCCGCTCGGCGCATTTATCAGCGCGAAACATCGTATGGATGCCTTTACTCATGATCCTGTTCTTGGGCATATCAGCACTTTTGGAGGACACCCCTTATCTTGTGCTGCAGCATTGGCTGGACTGAACTACCTGGTTGGTAAAGGCGTTATGGATAGTATCGCACATAAAGAGTGGTTGTTTCGGAATTTGCTCAAACATCCAAAGATTAAATCCATTTCCGGACGAGGCATGATGCTCGCTCTGGAATTTGAAAATTTCGAAACCAACAAAAAGTATATTGATGCGTGTATTGAAAAAGGAGTCTTAACCGACTGGTTCCTCTTTGCCTCCAATAAAATGCGCATTGCTCCCCCGCTCATTATTAGCGAACAGGAAATCGAAAAAGCCTGCGAGGTAATTCTCGAGGTATTAAATCAGAACTGAACTTCCTGATTGCCCCGCCATTCGGTGAACAATACTGCCCACAGCGGAACACTTACTAAATAGATCAAAAAGGCCCACCAGCTGCCAAAAATGGGTACCATGAGGAAGGCGAAAATGAGGGTAAAGATGGGCTGAACCAACAAGGCCAAGCCAAACTTAATGGAATTATGGAAGGTTCTGTCTTTGATTTTACCCAATAGCCAACGTCCCAAATAAAAGAGTGGGAAAAACTGCACAAACGACAACAGATAAAAAGGCCATTTGATGGCTTTTACCAGTGGATGAGAAGCTGTTGAACGGTATAAATTTGGTTCAATAGCTTTCCACCAAGCCGATAGTTCATCCATTTTCAGAACCTCATCGAGCGACAGTTTTTTGCCTGTCACCTTTTCCTGAAACTGTACATTGGCTATTCGTTCCAAAAACTCCTTTTGAAGTTTAAAACTTTCCTTCACCGTAAATATTTCCAGCCGTTTAGCTAGTTCTATACGCCATGCCTCTGCTTGTTCATAAGCCTCCTCTCCTTCCAAATCAATACAAAGAATCTGCTCCTGCATCTTAGCACGAAGGTGCTCATTGAAACGCAGAAAGGTTTTTTGTGGCGTTTCCTCTTTTGGGAAATCACGCACAGAAATTGGTTCCCCAAAATTCACCAGTACATCCTGGTTGAGTTTGATCATGTCGTTGAAATACAAACCCACAGGCACAACAACCAACTCGCTATCAGGGTTTTTCTCCAGCACTTCATAAGCCATGCGAACCAGTCCTTTTTTCAGTGGTTTAATTTCCCTTTTCCAAAAGTGACTCCCTTCAGGGAAGATAATCATTGTTTGTCCTTTCGCCAATTCATTGGTAACGAACTCCATTTCCGCATTGTTTCGGGAAAGTGTTTCAATACCGTCTTTCATCCGAAATAGCGGAAGCATGCGCCATGAGCGAAATATCTTATCAATAATTTTAATACTAAAGACATCACCACGGGTCATAAAATAATGCTGTTTGCCGGAGTAATAAGTGATTACCAATGGATCGATGAGCGCATTGGTATGGTTTGAAGCAAAGATGATGGCCTTATCTTTTGGAATATTGGATTGTCCCGACACCTCCATCCTTTTGTAAAAAAGATCTAGGCAGCGACAAAGAAACCAGCGCCAGAGAGCGTACCAATTCGAACGTTTTTCTTTGCTCATGCCTGCAAAGTAAAGCAGAATAGACAATTCCGTATCAACAAGATGAAATTTTGACTAAAAACTGACAATACATGGTATGGTGGGTATTCTGAAAACAGACTACTTCGCCAGATTCATATGCATTGGAATAGAAAGGTATTCTATCCATTTGCCCCCTTGGTGCGTGAAGGCTACCAGCTTTTCAATGGAAAAAGTTTCTTGCAGTTTGAATTGATTTACATATTCCCAAACCTCATCAAATTACGAAGGATCTAAATCGCGATGAGCCAAGGTAATATGAGGAATATAATCGTTGTTTCGTTGGGATGAAGTCAGACAGCTTTGCCCCTCTAAAGTATTGGCAAGCCATTCTTGCAAGTCCATAAGTTCGGTATTGTGTTCAAGATTGATATACACTACCGAGTTGATGAAAGAACCAAAATTATTGGCCTTAAGGGTCATCGGACGAATGCGTTTGGAGATTAATTCTGCGCAATTTTCAACTACTGTGGTATCGACCTGCTGCCGTTCGAATGGAGCCTGCAAGGTAATATGCGGAATCAGTCGCAGCGAGTAGGTTAGGGCAAATTCCGCCTTCAATTCTTCCTGAAGACAACGTACCTTTTCCGTAAATCTCGCTTCCGGAATCAAGGCAAAAAAGTAAAGGCTCCGATTCATCATTGTAAAGATGACACCAAAAATGCGCCAGACACTACCCCATTACTGAAATTCCTAAATCTTTTACCTAAAACTGATAAAGCTTAAGTCTTCCTGAAAATTTTTTAAAAATTGTTTGTGCAAATCCGATCAATTTGTATGTTTGCAGCCCCTTAGCCCAGGTGGCGGAATTGGTAGACGCGCTGGTCTCAAACACCAGTTTGGAAACAAGTACCGGTTCGACCCCGGTCCTGGGCACTAAAAGGTAAAGCCTCTCATTTTTGGGAGGCTTTTTTGTTTTTTGGACCAGTCGCAATGTCGTATTGTCTGCAAGTCGATAAGTCGACTAAACCCCAATATCCTCATTCCAAATCTCCGGTTTCTCAGCAATCATCTTTTTCATCAAAGCAAGACAACCTGCATGATGGGCATGGATGAGCTCCACTCCTTTGGATTGGAGATAGGATTCGTCTCCCATGAATGTTTCGTTTTCTCCAATAACGACTTTGGGAATACCGTAGAGAAGAATGGCGCCACTGCACATCGGACATGGTGATAAAGTGGTGTACAATATGCTGTTTTGATACACCGAAGCGGGTAGCCGGCCGGCATTTTCTAAGGCATCCATTTCGCCGTGGAGAATAGGACTTCCTTTCTGTATGCGGCGATTATGTCCTCGGCCAATGATTTTGTTTTCGTAAATCAATACAGATCCAATTGGGATACCTCCTTCGTCCCAGCCTTTTTTCGCCTCTTCATAGGCAGCTTCCATGAACTTGTCCATAAGATGCAAGATAGTTAATTGCGGAAGGCTGTAGCTCAGTTGAACTTCACTGTTTGTCTTTTGTGTGAAAATCCAAGTGTACGTTTCATCTCAGTCAATTTTGACGTGGAGTAAGATTGCGTCGCGGAATATTTTGACGCGGAGCCGCGGAGGCGCAAAACAGTTGCTGTCGCCAGAATAAAGGTGCAATTTGATTGTCACAGCTTAGGATTGCGTCGTACCGTTTTTGACTCCACCTTCGGCGGACGCGGTCAACTTACGGTCTGTGCTTTCTATCATGAGTCCTTCGGCAAGCTGCTCCTTCGCTAATCGCTTCGGCGCACCTAGTCAGGGTGAGACTTAAATTATCCCAGCCTCAACCTTAGCCTTGACCTTAGTCTTAATCAATTGAACCTGATGATTTTATCCGCGACATTGCGTTGCATATAGCTACGGATAAGCCAATAGGATTCTGAGAACTCTGGAGCGGGTTTGATGTGGTTTCCAAGCTCTTCTAAACTCATTAAGGGAGTGTCTTTTGAAACAAATCCAAAGCCT
>JALRIQ010000080.1 GCA_023277325.1 Bacteroidia bacterium
TCTGGGAAGGTTGTAGCCCGCTTAGAAGATGTAAGCAAAAGCTACGGACCAGAGTTGCCAATTCTTACGCATAGCTCGGCAGATATTGTACGAGGGGATAAGATCGCTTTGATTGGGGCGAACGGAAAAGGAAAATCTACCGTGCTTCGTATGATTGCGGGAACGGAACAAATTCAGGGAGGAAAAATTTCTAACGGTCATGCTGTGAACCCATCCTTCTACGCTCAGCACCAGTTGGAGTCGCTAAATGTTCAACAAGCGATCCTCGACGAATTACGCCAGCATGCTCCGACTAAAACAGATCAGGAATTACGCACGATTTTGGGCTGTTTTCTTTTTACAGGTGAGGACGTATTTAAGAAGATCCGGGTACTTTCGGGAGGGGAGAAGGCACGCGTTGCTCTTGCCAAAACACTTCTCACGCAAGCGAACTTTTTATTGCTGGATGAGCCTACCAACCACTTGGACATGCAGAGTATCAATATTCTGATTCAGGCGCTGCAGCATTATGAAGGCACATTCATCGTGGTATCTCACGACCGTTATTTCGTTTCGAATATTGCCAATAAGATTTGGTGGATTGAAGATCAGGAGATTCGCGAGTATCCTGGAAGCTTTGATGAATACAATACCTGGAAGGCAGAAAAGGATAAAGAGGCGGCGAAATCTCCGGCTCCGAAAAAACCCGTTAAGGAAGATATAAAGCCCGCAGAGAAAGCTACGGTAAACAACTCAGTAAATCAGGAAAAACAAAAACTTCAAAAACAAGCGGATCAGCTTGAAAAAGAGTTGGAAAGGGCCAAGGAGGAAAGCCTTAAACTGGAAGAAGAAATGGCCAAACCAGAGATTGCTTCAAATGCTGAAGAGCTGGGAAAATTGAATAAACTATACGAAAAAGCACAATTGAGGTGTTCTGAGTTAGACGAACAATTTGAGGAAGTATTCGAAAAACTCCTAAGTTTGGAAGACTAACATGAAAAAAACTTCGCTATTCCTGCTGCTCTTATTCAGTATAGCTTCATTGCACGCTGAGAAAGTGGTGCAGTATTCCAATTACATTTACGAGCCGCAGATTCATACTGTTCTTTTGTATAAACAAGGCACGAATGTTCCTGTTCCTGTTTTGAATTTGAACAGCAACGATAGGTTGCAATTAAGCTTCGATGAGCTAACTCCAGATAACGACTACTATATGTTTACCTTGATTCATTGCGATGCGCAATGGAAGCCGAGTGATTTGCAGCCAATGCAGTATATCGAAGGAAATATGTTCGACTTCATTAACGATTTCCGTTTCTCGAACAATACCTACCAGAGTTATGTGCATTATTCGGTGAACTTTCCGACCAAAGATTTGCGTCCGAAGATTTCGGGGAATTATATCTTGAAAGTTTACCGCAATTATGATGAATCGGATGTTGTTATTACCCGTCGCTTTTTTGTGTTGGATTCAAAAACCACCTATGAGTTCGATATTCATCCGGCAACGCTTGCTCAATACCGATTTACTAAACAGGAGGTAGATTTCAAAGCTACCATCAGTGATTATCAGGTAATCAATCCATACCAGGATTTAAAAACAGTATTAACTCAAAACAACCGCTGGGATAACGCCATTTATAACTTACATCCACTTTTCATTGTTGGGAATGAGTATACTTTCAATTTTGAAGAGGAAAATGTATTTGATGGTACCAATGAATACCGGTTTTATGATTCCCGAAGCCTTCGGTTTTTAAGTCAGAATGTGGCAAAAAAACGATTCGATACCTTAAACCACCTTATCCTCATGCCCGCCCAAAGAAGGGGAAGTGGCGCCTATGTCGAATATGTCGATTTTAATGGTAAACGCGTGATCGCAAACAAAGACGGTCAGAATGACGGCAGCTTTGATGGCGACTATACCTGGGTTTATTTCTCTTTTGATAGTCCGAATAAATTACGCAGCGGAGACCTCTATGTATTTGGTGAGCTGACGGATTGGAGGGCAGACAAGCGGTTTAAGCTGGAATACAACCCAGCTACCTTCCGCTATGAAACCAGGGTATTGCTCAAGCAGGGCTATTACAGCTATTTGTTCACTACACTGAATGAAGAAACCGGCCAAATGGAAACCTATGAAACAGAAGGGAATTATATGAATACGGAGAATCAGTATTATATATTCACTTACTGTAAAAACCAGGTTTTCGGTTACGACGAACTCATTGGTTTCATTGCGGAATCCAGCAATACCAAGAACCGATAATTACG
>JALRIQ010000081.1 GCA_023277325.1 Bacteroidia bacterium
ATGAGTGAGGCTGAGACCTAATTGTTAAAGCGTGACCTTACACAAGCAAGAGAAACCATTGCCCTTCAAAAAAATACCTTGCGCGAATTAGAAGAACAGAATAAAATAGTTAAAATTGCAGAAGCAGTGGCGCTCTCGAAAGAAGACAAACGAGCAGTAAAACTGAAGATTAATGAATTTATCAGAGAAATTGATAAATGCATTGCAACGCTGAGTGATTAAACGATAACGGGTGCAAGAACTATCCATTAAGGTTTCCGTTGCCGAAAGGCAATATCCCCTAAAAATACAGGCGAGTGACGAAGAAAACGTCAGGAAAGCCGCATGGAAAGTGAATGAACGCCTGAAAGAATATGTAGAAAAGTATGCGGTATCAGACCGACAAGATGCGCTCGCTATGATCGCCTTGGAGTTTGCCACCGAGTATTTTTCTGAACTGGAAAAAGGTGCAGGACTAGATCCTGCCGCTAAAAGTCTGATTCAGAGCATTGAAGATCAATTAGATCAGATCCTTAAGTCGACACAAGGCTAAGCAGCATTTGTCCGTTTCCATAACATTAGTGGAACATGGATATACTCTTATTAATTGGGTCCCTTGTAGGCGGAATCGCCATAGGTGCCGGTATTATTTACGCCATCATGAATGGCAAAACCAAGGGAGCCGCAGCCCAGCTCATTCGTGAAGCTGAAAGCAAAGCCCAGGTTATTATCAAGGAAGGTGAGCTCCGATCAAAGGAGTACCACATGAAGCAAAAAGAGCGTCATGAGGCCGAAACCAACCAACGCAATCAAAAGATTCAAGAGGCAGAAGGGCGTGTTAAACAAAAAGAACAATCCCTGAATTCGAAACTCGAAAACCTAAACCGCAAGGAGAAGGAACTCGATGCAGTAAAAGAAAACCTGAGCCAACAGCTTGAAATTGTTGCCAAGAAAAAAGAAGACATGGACCGGTACCACCAACAGCAAGTGAAGCAGTTGGAAAAAATGGCCGGACTCTCTGCTGAAGAAGCAAAAACACAATTGATAGAAACCCTTACCGCTGAAGCAAAAACAGAGGCGAGCGCTAAAATTAAGGAGATTGTTGATGAATCGAAATTGATGGCAACCAAAGAGTCGCGCCGCATCATCATTGGAACCATCCAAAGAACTGCTGCAGAACAAGCCATTGAAAACGCGGTATCTATCTTCCATATCGACAGCGACGAGGTGAAAGGCCGAATTATTGGTCGTGAAGGACGAAATATTCGTGCGCTTGAAGCAGCTACAGGTATTGAAATTATTGTTGACGATACACCGGAAGCCATCATCCTTTCAGGCTTCGATCCAATCCGCCGTGAAATTGCGCGTCTATCTCTCCATAAATTGGTAAGTGATGGCCGTATTCACCCAGCACGTATTGAGGAAATCGTTGCGAAAACCAAAAAGCAGTTAGAAGACGAAATCGTGGAAATTGGAGAGCGTACTGCTATCGATTTGAATATCCACGGGCTGCATCCAGAATTGATTCGTATGGTAGGACGTATGCGTTACCGTTCTTCGTACGGACAAAACCTCTTGCAGCATAGCCGTGAGGTGGCAAACCTCTGTGCAACAATGGCTGCGGAAATGGGCTTGAATGTGAAACTGGCAAAACGTGCCGGACTCTTGCACGATATCGGGAAAGTGCCTGATGACGACGCAGAGACTCCACACGCATTGCTCGGTATGAAATTGGCTGAGAAGTACAAAGAACATCCAGAGGTAGTGAACGCCATTGGAGCTCACCACGACGAGATTGAAATGACTTCTATTCTTTCTCCTATTGTTCAGGCTTGTGATGCGATTAGCGGATCACGCCCAGGTGCTCGGAGAGAAGATGTGGAGAATTATATCAAACGTTTGAAAGATCTTGAAAACCTGGCTTTGGGTTATGAAGGAGTTGAAAAAGCCTTCGCAATCCAGGCAGGACGTGAGTTGCGTGTTATCGTGGAAAGCGAGCGCGTTAGCGACGAGAAAGCAGAAATGCTCTCTTTCGATATCTCTCAAAAGATTATGAAAGAAATGATCTACCCAGGGCAGATTAAGGTTACGGTAATCCGTGAGCGTCGCTCGGTAGCTTTTGCAAAATAAAACTCGGGCATTAAGCCTGAAACCATGAAATACAGCAAAACCCATAACGTGTCCCGTCTATTTTTTACGGGCATGCTATGGGTTTTTTCTTTGGCCGCTTCTGCTCAGAAAATCACGCATTTTGAGGGCTATTTCAATTATATCGATCATCGCTGTATGCTGATGAATAGTACCAAAACCTGCGACTCCTTGCAGTTGAAGGACTATCTTGGCAAAAAACCAGATCCCGAATTGTTGATTTGCTACGAACAAGATTATACCGGACTTGATGTGATGATCTATGACCGCAATGGGGTAGCCATTTTTATGGATAGCTTGGGCAATCTTTACAGCAAAGACAATTACAAAACGGATTCAAAACCCTATTACCTCAATATCCATATCAAAGACCTGTTGAAAGGAAGAACAGATATGGTGGTAGAAGCAGACGATAGCGATTACGATAGCCTGGTTTTACGTGCTATACCATTAAAAGATTACCGTCTAGGGCGCGAGAATAAAAAGGGTGCAACTCAGATTGCTATCTATTACGATAACTTTACCTATCCAGCAAAAGGTGAGCTTTCACCAGCCGTAATGAATAAGTTATATGACGGCATCAAGATGATTCCCGAAGATGGGAAGGTGGAAGATAAGTTGACGATTATCATTCCCATCAATGAGGTCAATGTTCCCGGTTCATTTTCTTTGTATATCTATGATCTACGCGGGAACATTTTAAGGATGTATACCAATCTCAATAAAGTTGAGAACATCATCTACCGAGAAAACTTCATGTCGGGAACCTACCGCTATGTCATCTATTTCGATTCAGGCAAGGTAGAGATCAGAAAAGGCATGTTGAACTTCAAGGAGCCTCCGAAACCTGAGTAGTTAACTTAACGAATCCAATAATTTAAGTCACCCTAAGCTTGCCGAAGGGCGTGTGTCATTTCTAACGTGATGACGAGATAACGGGATGACGGGATTCCGCCTTCGCTGAAAAAGCTTCGGCGGACGGGGAACGAGATGAGGGGAGTGGAAATTCCATTAACATTCTAAGCGCCGGAACAACAAGCTATGGTCCATGGACAATCGACTATGGTCCGTTCTACTGTGGACTGTGGTCCGTTGACTGTGGACTTTAAACGTCGGAACAACAAGCCATGGTCTATGGTCTATGGTCTATGGTCTATCGCTTTCCGCACCGAACCGTACTTCAACAACGCCTCCTTAGCTACCTCGTACTCCCAGCCTGTCTCTTCCATAACCATGCGCGTGCCTCGGTCGATGAGTTTGTCATTGCTCAATTGCATATCGACCATCTTATTTCCCTTCACTCTTCCAAGTTGAATCATCAGGGTGCTGCTTATCATATTGAGAATAAGTTTTTGGGCCGTGCCCGCTTTCATCCGTGTGCTTCCCGTGATGAATTCGGGGCCAACCGGACAATCTATCGGGTAGTCGGCAATTTGCCCTAAAGCCGAATTGCTGTTGCAGGTGATTGATCCCGTGAGGATTCCAGCTTCTTTACATTTTTGGATAGCGCCAATGACATAAGGTGCAGTGCCTGAAGCGGTAATTCCGATT
>JALRIQ010000082.1 GCA_023277325.1 Bacteroidia bacterium
CTGCCATCGGTGAGTACCCCATCGATATCGAAAAGAATGGCTGAGATATGTTCGAGTTTCTCCATTTTATTCTGCGCAAGGCAAATACATCATAAGGCTATGAATCATTCCGTCGCGAAAGAAAACGCGGTAAGCTAATCCCGTATCATCTTTATAGACGGTATAGGCAATTTCCTCCACCCCACGGACCTTCACCAATTCTCTTGTTTCTTTGCATTTGCAACGACGAATTTGGCGCTCAAACTTTTTCAAACTCATGCCCGACTCGAGCTCCAAGCGTTTAATCTCCACTTCATTGTTTGTGTTCACGAAATTAACCTGGAACAAAACCATCGAATCGCCATTAACGAGGTAACACACACCGTTAACATAGTCGAGATTAAAAAAGTTGCCTCTAAAATAATTGGCAATTCCACACTTTACTGCCAGGCGGTTGGTGCTGTCTGGATGTAGTTCATAGAATTCAACCCTATCCCCTTTTTCAACGATGGATAGACTGTCGTTTATTTCAACATCACTCGGGCGCAATTGCCCATAACTTGCATTAACGAATAAAAATAGGAGCAGACTAAGAAGGTACTTCATACTTCAAAAATAGAAAAAGGCGGGACAAGCCCACCTCTTTCATTTTAACCCACACTAAATAAGGTTTAAGCTTCAGGCGCCAAGCCTAAAGCACAAAAGCCACTTATTGCTGGTCAAGAAGTTGATATATCTCATCCAATTTTGGTGAGAGGATTATTTCTGTACGGCGGTTTTTAGCTCTTGCCTCTGGCGTTTTTGCAGGATCAACAGGTAGATACTCTCCTCTACCAGCTGCAATAAATCGTTTTGGATCAACTTTGCCATCTTTGGTGATGATACGAACAATAGACGTGGCACGAAGCACACTTAAATCCCAATTGTCTTTAATCTGCGGTGTGCTCATCGGAACATCATCGGTATGGCCTTCTACCATGATCATAATATCATCCATTTCCTGGATGCTTTTCGCTAATTCGAGCAATGCCTCTTTACCTTTTTTGTCTACGACAATACTTCCAGAAGCAAATAGGAGCTTTTCATCCAAAGAAACATAAACTTTTCCATTTCTGATTTCAACGCTTAAGCCATTGTCTTTGAAACCCAAAAGTGCTTTTTGAAGCTTTGTGTTGAGGGCTTTTACAGCTGAATCTTTGGAGTTCAGAATACTTTGAAGTTCAGCAACACGTTCCTGTTGACGCATTAAATCTGCCTGAATAACTTCCAATTCTTGCTTCATGGTTTCATTCTTCTTGATATTTTCGTTGAGATTGGCTTCTTTCTGGGCTAAATCCAATTCCTTGGCCGTCAGCTTCTTCTCCAAATCACGCAACGAATTAAGCAGACGCTCTTCTTCAAGTTTGTTGTTTTTCAGCAGACTTTCATACGAACTTTTCAGCTCGCCATAAAGCCGCATATTGCTTTCGAATAAGGTATGTGTTTCAATGGAATCGGCTACCAACTTGGCCACATGCGCTTTTAGGCCAATATTTTCCTTCTTAGTAGCTTCTGCCTCCAGCTTTACACTTGAGAGTTCTTCCTCACAGCCTTTTTTCTTCTGCTCCAGCTCTTTATAAGCTGTCTCTAAATCTTGATATTTCTTCTGCGGTACACAGGCGCTCAGCACTACCACCAAGGATAGGGCGAACATGATTTTGTTTTTCATAAGCATAGCTTTTGATAGAACAAAAATCAAGCGTTAATGCGCTAGAAAATAGTACAGTAGGTACAAGTTTAGCCACAATAGGCGAAAGATATTCACAGACTGAGGCTGAGGTTAAGGTTGAGGCTGAGGTTATTTCTTAACCTTAACCTTGACCTTAACCTACTTCAACCACTGATCCAGCCATTCGAAGAATACGGTTTGCCATAGCAAGGCATTCTGAGGCTTATTCACCCAATGACCTTCGTCTGGGAAATAGAGAAACTTGCTTGGAATCATGCGTTCCTGTGCTGCTGTGAAAGCTTGCATTCCTTCACTCAAAGGTACGCGGTAGTCTTTTTCGTTATGGATGATAAGTATCGGCGTATTCCATTTGTCGACATATTGGTGTGGCGAATGCTTTTTGTAATTCTCTTTGTTTTCAGGCTTCCAATATGGACCGTTATCGTAGTTCGCGAAAAACATCTCCTCGGTACTTCCATACCACGACTCCATATTGAACATGCCACAATGCGAGATAAAGGCTTTAAAGCGGTTATTATGATTTCCTGCTAACCAGTAAACAGAATAACCCCCAAAGCTTGCTCCGACTGCCCCTAAACGCTCTTTATCCACGTAAGATTCTTTTGCCACATCATCAATGGCACTCAATAAATCTTGCATGGCTTGTCCGCCGTAATCGTGACCGATAGCATCATTCCATTCTTTTCCGAAACCAGGTAAGCCTCTTCTATTCGGCGCAACGACGATATACCCTTGAGCGGCCATCAATTGGAAATTCCATCTGTAACTAAAAAATTGAGAAACCGGACTTTGTGGTCCGCCTTGGCAATAAAGTAAGGTTGGGTATTTTTTATTGGGATCGAAGTTTGGAGGATAAATCACCCAGGTCAACATGTCTTTGTCGTCCGTGGTTTTTACCATCCTTTTCTCCACTTTACCCATGGAGATTCCAGCGAGCAACTCATTATTATTGGTTTCAAGCGCCGTTTCATTGCCTTCCATATCCACTTTATACAAAGCGATTGGATGTGACATACTCATTTTAGTTGCGATAAGGTAAGGAGCCTTCCCTCTTGGAGTAGGTGTAATGGAGGTATAATTATGCACTCCTTTGGTCAATTGACGGATGGATTCATCTTTAAAATTATAGATGAAAATTTGCTCCGTTCCATCAATGGTGGCCAGGAAATAAATTTCCTTTTCATCTCCAGACCATACAAAACCATCGACACTGTATTTGAAGTTTTCGGTGATATCGCGGACTTTGCGTTTTTTCATGTCCATGACCATGATGCGGTTTTTATCCGCCTCATATCCTGCTCTTTCCATGCTTAACCAGGCCAGCTGCGATCCGGATTCGTTGAAGGCAGGAGCTTTATCATAACCTAAATTGTCCTCGGTCAGGTTTTTTGTCTTTTTCGAAGACAAGTCGTATTCATAAATATTGGTATTGGTAGAAATTGCAAACTGAGTACCATGGAGTTTTTTGCAGGTATAATACACCTTCTTTCCATCAGGACTCCAGCATACCTCTTCAACACCTCCGAAAGGCATTGTTGGTGCATGGAAACGTTCTCCTTCCAAAAGATCGACGATACTGGATGAAACATCATCCTGGCCATAATCCATCACAAACAGGTGGTTGTAGCTATAGTCGCTCCAGGCATTCCAATGGCGGTACATCAAGCCATCAATAATCCGGGCTTCTGTTTTCGGATATTGAGGGTATTTCTCATTGGCCTTCTCATCCATCTTAATACGACGACCAACGAGTAGTTTTTTTCCCGTTGGATCATATTGAAAGAGATGAATTCCTCCCTCCAGTCCGGTTACATTCCCGAAAGTTTTGGTTTCCATATCGTATTCCCAAAGCTGGTCGGAACCCTCTTTACCTGAAATGAAGCCTAATTTTTTTCCATCCGGACGAAATGCCAACTCAGAAGGGTTGTACTCTTCAGGGATGATTGTGCTTTGCTCTCCTGTTTTGATATTGAGTATTTCCGCACGACGAATGCCCTTATTGGCCTCCATATCATAAAGGGTTACAAGGAACACAAGGTATTCACCACTTGGCGACGAGATTTGTCCGCCAATCCGTTGAATTTTAAATAAGTCAGCTGGCTGCATCGGCTTTTGCGCCGTGAGGCTAAGAGTAAATAGCATGGGAAGGGAAAAAAGGAAAAACTTTTTCATACGGCCAAAAATAAGAAACGCCAGCAAATAACACGATAAGAAGTCTTTTTATCCGTTTGAAAGAGCTCTTTATAGATTCTTGTTAAAAGAATGGCTAATTTCAACGCTAAATTGTGCCCGTATTTATTTGAATATACAATGAAAAGAACCATCTGGGCCCTGAGCGCCGTGCTGCTCTTAAGTGTAGCTTGTCGCCAGCCAAAACAAAATGCAAAGAAGCCACCTGCAACGGGAACTGCTAAAGGAGCTCCTACCGTGGCATCAAAAACAAAAGGGTGCAAAAAAATCAAGGGCCTCTTTACCATCTACCAAGACACGACAGATGGAAAAGCCTATATGGTAATTGATAAAAACCAACTAGATAAAGAATATATCTACTTTGCCTATACCGAAAATGGCGTTGTGCAAGCTGGACATCATCGCGGCAGCTATCGGGATAATGAAATTTTTTCCATCCGCAAAGCATATAACACCATTGAGTTTGTGAAAGAGAATAATGCCTTTTACTTTGACTCTAGTTCTGCCTTGTACAAAGCCCGTGGAGCGAATATTTCTCCATCTATCCTTATTCAAGAAAGCATCATAGCCTCTGACAAAGACTCTCTTTTTCTTATCAGTGCCGATCAAATTTTCTTGAGTGAAAACTTGAGTCGTGTGAAACCGCCAATGCTACCCATACCGGGAGCTGGTTTCCGTTTTTCTTTGGGGGGACTAAATCCTAAAAAAACCCATTACAACAGCATCAAAGGTTATAACCAAAACCTCGATGTGGTAGTTGAATACGTTTACGATAATCCAAATGCCTTCATTCAGGGCGGAGAAGAAGTTACTGACCCTCGTTCGGTAAGTATTCTTTACCAACATAGCTTAATGGCCGTGCCAGATAACGGCTTTAAACCACGTCGCGATGATCCCCGTGTTGGATTTTTTGCGGATCAGATAAATGACATGACAACCCTTTCTCCAACACCTTACCGCGATGTGATTCACCGTTGGAACCTGGTAAAAAAAGACCCAACTGCGGCTTTGTCTGATCCTGTTGAACCAATTACCTGGTGGATTGAAAATACTACTCCAGTGGAGTACCGCGAAACCATCAAACAAGCCGCACTTACCTGGAATCAAGCTTTTGAAAAAGCAGGATTTACAAATGCTATCGCAGTGAAAGTTCAGCCAGATACGGCAGACTGGGATGCGGGAGATATCCGCTACAATGTTTTGCGTTGGACATCCTCCCCAAACCCGCCATTTGGCGGATACGGACCTAGCTTTGTGAACCCTAAAACAGGTGAAATCCTTGGTGCGGATATCATGTTCGAATGGGTATTCTTAAGCGGAAGATTGCGTCAGTTTGATCTTTTCACCACTGCAGGATTGGCTTTCCCAACAGAAATGGAAGAAGAAGACGAAACCAAAATCCCACAAATTCACAACGGACATCATTGTGCAGCTGGAGAATTGCTGCAACACAATACCCTCCTCGGAATGGCGCAGCTTAATGCCATGGATGCCGACCCAGCGGAAAAAGAGCGTTTTATCAATCAAGCCATTCATTACCTGGTATTGCACGAAATGGGACATACTTTGGGCATGATGCATAACATGAAAGCTTCCAACCTTTGGATGCCGAATGAAATTCATGATGTTACAAAAACGTCGAAGCTCGGTCTGATTGGCTCCGTGATGGATTACCCTGCGGTAAATATCAACCCAGACCACGCGAAACAAGGCGATTATTATACCACCAAACCGGGTCCTTATGATTTGTGGGCCATTGAAT